>CAZRCF010000001.1:0-18546 GCA_964598505.1 uncultured Lentimicrobiaceae bacterium
TCGTCTGGAACATCCGGGATTGATGGAACTTCAGGAAGCTCTGGAACGAGTGGAATAGATGGAACATCAGGATCTTCTGGAACATCAGGATCTTCTGGAACGAGTGGAAGTTCTGGTTCGTCTGGAACATCCGGAATAGATGGAACATCAGGTTCTTCTGGAACGAGTGGAAGTTCTGGTTCGTCTGGAACGAGTGGAAGTTCTGGTTCGTCTGGAACATCCGGGATTGATGGAACTTCAGGAAGCTCTGGAACGAGTGGAACTTCAGGATCTTCTGGAACAAGTGGAAGCTCTGGTTCGTCTGGAACGAGTGGAATAGATGGAACATCAGGATCTTCTGGAACATCCGGGATTGATGGAACATCAGGAAGCTCTGGAACGAGTGGAAGTTCTGGTTTGTCTGGAACATCAGGAAGTTCTGGTACTGCTGGGACAAGTGGATCTTCTAGTAATAGTGGATCATTTGGTGGAATTTATGAAGTGGTTGAAGGAGAAACTCTTACAATCCCTTTGGGTTGTATTTTATATACATCACAACGACCCGTAACAAACGGTAATTTAGTTATAAATGGAATATTGGAGGTGCATTAATGGCTCAACATAATTTTAAAAATACTGCTGCAAGTTCTATTATAAATCCCGAATCTGGATTCTCTGGTTTTTATTTTGATGATAGTGGACTTCCTAAATATAAAGATTCAACAGGAACTATTCATGATTTTCCTGGAAGTTTCTCATGGAAGGGAGATTATAATCCATTAACTCCTTATATTGAAAAAGATGTTGTTTATTATGATAAATCATCTTATACTTGTATTACACCATCAACCGGAAATTTACCGACAAATACAGATTTTTTTGATCCAATGGCTGTTCGTGGATATGATGGGGAAATGGCTGCACATACATATGATCCAAGATTAATAGAAGAAGATGTTTTTCTTATGGATAATATGACAGAAGGTACAAACGCTAAGATAATGACTAACGCTGAAAGAACTTTGCTTGGTCAGGTGCAACTTGGTATTTATTCAACAGGATTAAAAACAGGCGGGACATTATCAATTAATACAGATACAACAAAATTTGATATTGCTGCAGGGTCTGCATTAATTTCTGATACTCACTCTAATCCAGCCTCACCAACTGTAACATGGATACAATGGACTCAAAAATTAGCAGTAATACCAACATATTTACTTACTCATACCCGTTCATGGATCGGTATAAACGCGGCAGGAGGTGTTGAACAGCGTTCTGAACCTTTTACTGAAATAGAAGGGTCAACCATAGTTGCTCTAGGAAAACTAAACCATGTAAGCAAAAATCATATTGCGTTCACTGCTATGTTACCAGTAGTGGTTGCTAATGTTGCACAACATTTTGATTACTTTTTGAGAGAACGTGGAGCTTTTGTCGTAGAGGGAAATGCTTATGAACCAGCGGCAACAAATCTAACATTGAAAAGAACGGAAGGGGAAACATTTTCTCCTGCAATCAATTATCAAAATGATACACGCCGTCCTCACACTCTTTACACAGATGAAGAAAGTCCTTGCAGTTTAATATACAATTACAATGATGGTGGAACTGGGTGGACATTATCAACACCTGTTACAAATGTTGATCCGAACCATTGGGATAACAATACTGGAGTTTTAGCGACGGTGCCCGCTGGAAAATTCACAATTCAAATTCTTTGTTACAATCTGCGTCCTACTAGTATTGTAAATAATATTCAATATGGTCAGGCTATTTATGATAATATGTTGGATGCTATTTATAACTTAAAAACAGCCATTAGTTTGAATCCATATAATTCTAATGATTTGTATAGAGCGTATCTTGTTGTTCAACAGGGGGCAACAAATCTTTCGGAATCAACAGAAGCCCGAATTTTTAATTCAGGTAAAAGAGGATTGTTCGAAGAAGGCGATTTGATGATGGACAATTCAAATATGTTAAATGATGCTGAATATACTCTTATGAGGATGCAGAATATTACTGGATTGATTTCGGGTGGTGTTCTGACAGTCAATGGAACTCCTGGTGTTGCTACAGATTTTCAGATAACTGAAGGCACTAGTGCTTATGCCGATTATTCTATTGATCCATTAAATCCTACATTAGAAGTTCTTTCGTGGGAAACTCAGGTTGTTGATCCATTGCTTACTGCAATACGTCCTCAAGTGTGGGTGGGCATTAATAGAGTTTCTTATGGAGTTGGAGAAATAATTTGTGCAACAAGTTTTACTGATATACAAAAAAGGACAGTAGCAATTATAGGTCGTGTATATGGTGGTGGAACATCTGCTGTGTATGGCGTTTTACAATATAGCAATCCCGCGTATGGTGTGCAATTAGCAGTTGAAGATCTTTCATATGCACTTGGTACAGTTAATAAATCTGGTAATGCATATTCAGCGAATGGTGCAAATTTAAAACTTAATATAACTGCTGGAGTTGCTTTTAGATGGGGTGCAGGTTATGATTCAAGTCCAGTATCTCCACATATAATTACTACTACTGGAGAAATAGCAATTTCAACATATTATTATCATGTTCTTAATGATCATCTCACTAGAGTAAAGACTAATATTGATCCAGATCATTATGGAATAGCGGACACATATACAGTTGTAGATACAGGTAAGTTTACAGTTCAACGAGTATATTATTATCCAGGTTCTTTAAGGACAGAAGTTGTATATGGTACTGCACAATATGATACTCTTGTAGAAGCGGAAAATGCCGCACAAAATGAAGCAATTTATATTGATCCAGTCAGTCAGGCTGTTTTAGAAGGATCAACACTTCGTGCATTTATCTGCATACAACAAGGGACAACTGCTTTAAATAATGCTACTAAATGTACAATTATTAAGGTAGGTAATTTTGCTGAAGGTATGACTTCCATCCCTCTCAATCCTGTATCCGCTGTAGCTTTAGATGATATTTCTGGAGCAGGTTTGGTTTCCGGTGGTACAATAACAGTTACTTCAACTACAGAATTTACAGTAGCAGCTGGATCTGGATATTTGATTACAACTGCTGGAAAGTTCAAAAAAGTAGTTTGGGGGACACTTACTGGAAATGCAATACTTGGAAACGATGCTAATTATGTTAGAATAAATGAAGATGGAGATGTCGATCTAACATTAGATCCTAATTTTGATTTATCAAAATATATTGAATTAGGATATGTATTTGCTGGAGGTGGAACAATTATAGATATTGCTCCTACTCCTACATGGATTGGAACATATCAAACTAGAGTAAATTCATTTTTTAGAAGAGGACTAAAAACTCTTGTAAATTATGGGTTTGGAGTCTCGGAAGGGTCAACACCATTTTCTCTTAGTGTAGGTTCTGGTGAATTAACTGCTTTCTTGAATGATTTAGCTTATAATCAATCAACTACTTTTGTTAAATTATTTTATTGTACCGATTATGGTTGGGTTCCTAAAACAACAAACCCCAATTTAGTAGAAGATGATATTTGGAATGATATTACTCAACCTTATGCAACTGCTCTCAAACCAATGACAACTGGTTGGTTCAAGAATGATTTAATATTTAAAAATAGTTCTGGAACTAATTATGTATTTTGTGGACAGGCTCAATTTGAAACAATAAACGAATCTAAAGATAGTGCCTTACCGTTTACACCAGTAATGTTAAGAAATGTATCAGCATTTCTAGCACGTATTCATATTAAAGAAGGATCAACTTCTATAAATGATGGTGGAGAAATAATAGATATAAGACCAAATCTTGATAGAATATTTGGTTATGGAACAGCGGCAGCCGCCGCAGTATTAGAACATGGTTCTTTAAATGGTTTAGATAAAGATGATCATACACAATACTTCAACGAAACTCGCGGTGATTTACGATATGCAAAAGTATTAGGTGCAGATGATAATTATGTCACTGATGCAGAAAAAGTAATACTAAGCAATACTAGCAATACAAATTCTGGTGATAATGCAACAAACTCTCAATATTCAGGGCTTGTTACAAATGCAACACATACAGGAGATGCTACCGGTTCTGGTGCACTGACTGTTGTAGCTATAAATGGTACTAATATGGCCGGTCTCGCTACTGGTATATTGAAGAATACAACAACAACTGGTAAACCAAGTATTGCTGCTGCTGGAGATTTTCCAACATTAAACCAAAACACAACAGGTTCAGCAGCAAAATGGACAACTGCCAGAACTTTAGCTGGTAATTCTGTTGATGGTGCTGCGAATGTAGCGTTTGTGAACAAATTTATTGTGCAAGGTACTGCAGATACAGGACTTTCTGGTGCTCAATTTTTAGGAGCATTAACCACTGGAATTATGAAAGTAACTACATCAACAGGAGTTATTACAGTTGCAGTTGCAGCAGATTTTCCAACATTGAATCAAGATACTTCTGGGACAGCAGCAGAGGCTACAAATATTGCTGGTGGTGGTGCTGGTCAAATACCATATCAATCTGGATTAGATACTACATCAATGCTTGCTGTGGGTGTTGCTGGACAGCAACTTGAGTCAGGTGGTAATGCGGCTCCTATATGGAATTATCCTACCTTATACACAAGTGGTGTAGGAACAAGTGGAATAACCTTAAATACAAACTATGCTTTATTTCCTGGAGCACAAGATACGATAACCATACCTGTTGGTACCTATAAATTCCATGTGAGATTCCAAGTTACCGTAGCAACATCAACTGTAAGTGGTATATTAAAATTCTGTCCACGTGGAGCAGGTAATGCTGTAGGAACATATTCTGGAATATCCACAGGTGCTATAACAATGGCGGGAGCTACAGTTCAAAATATTTACCATGCTGTAGATATAGCCACCGCTTCAAATATGACTGCTGCGAGTGCTGTTGCCGGTAGGGTATATGTAGTAGAATTCAGTGGTATCCTAAATATTGCTACCCAAGGTACACTTATTCCTGCCTATCAATTCAGTGCCACCTTAACGAGTGGTGTTGTAACATTATTTGCAGGGAATCATATGATTATAGAAAAAATGACTAACACATCTGTTACAACTATAGGTGGATGGAGCTAATCTTGGAGGATATTACTAATGAGATACAGAGTAGCTAAAGCAAAAAATAGTAATGCAATTGTAGCAGTTGAAGAAGATAGTGGTCAGAGTGGAGCTTTTGGTATAACTGGAATGTGGTGCGATTGGACATTTCCAGTTTTACCTGTACCTTTAAAAGACATGACTAATCCAGATATTATTTGGATTGATGAAGATAAAAAATGGTTTGGAAGAGCAGTGCAATCATTTGGCTGGAGATTAAGATAAATCACATCCAGAATTGATTAAATTAATAAGGAACATGACATGAATATTTTATCTTTTTTTACAAAAGCTGGATCACCGGCAACAGGTCTAAATATACCAACTATAAAGATCATAGAAGTTCCATCTGGAACAGTATCTGTTAATAATCAAAATATGACAGAATTGTCGGATGGCTTTTACTTTTATGATTTTGTAGGATATGATTTTACAAAAGATTATGCAATTTTATGTGATGGTGGGAATACTTTAATAGGGTCAGAAAGATATGTTATTGCAGGAAACGAAAATTATACTGTAGATATTATTAGATCTGAAATTGAAAAGATAATTAAATCTGATGCTTCTATAGAATTGGCATCTATTCCAAATGATACTGCACCATTGTCTGATCAAATACAATTTTTATTTCAATATTTTAGAAATAAGCGTACAGTTACCAATATTAAAGAAACAATATTCAAAGAGGATGCTAATACTGAACTTGGAACATCAGTATTGAGTGATGATGGAACAACATTTGTTAAAAATGAGATGACATAATGAGTGGAAAACATCAGAGACGAATGTGGGTACTACCAGTTCCGACTGGTAGTACCTCTAAATATGATCGAATGCAGCTTGCCGTTGGAAGAGCAAACAGTACTAATATTCTAATTGAACATGATACATTAACTAAAACATTATTAAATTATTTATTTCAACAAGATACTTTTATTAAAGCCTTGACAAATATATCAAGGGACACGGATACTATTATAACTGTATTTGTTAATTTTAATTATATAGTTGATCACGATACTTTAATAAAAATAACTAAAAGTATTCCACCAGTCCCAGTTTCCGAATCTTTTGGTGGTGGAAGTGGACGAATTTTAAATGCGCCAATTGGAGTACATAAGAAAAAGAAGAAAGCAGATGAGATAATTAAATTAGATAAACTCAATGTTTCTAAATTATTATCAAAAAAATTTATTCAGCTCCGCGTAGATGCTTTGCTTGATGTCTCTCCAATTGTTGTAGATGCAAAATTGATAACTATAAATGACATTCAAAATTTAACAGTTCTGAATGTGAATTTTATTGATATAACAGATACTACACCAATAGAAGTTAAAGTATTACATATTAATAAGGAGGAAACTAAAAATGATTAAAATTGATCCAGATAAATCAAAAGTTCTGGAATTTAAAATTAACATATCTGGAAATGCGTCACAACCAAGTGCAAGACTAGTAATGCCTCTTGGTGAAAATTTAAACCTATCTATTCTTGGAGAAGTTCATAATGGTTCTATTCAGGTAACAGTTCCAAAATTAAGGCATTTTTATGAAGATCTTAAAGCAGGATCTGCTCAACTAGAAGTGATAGTTGATGGCAATGTATTTACTCCTTGGATAGATCAAATTGAATTTGATGAACAATTGAAAGTTGTTGCAGAAATAATCTCTGAAAAAGATATTATAAACCCAAATTCAAAAGTACAAGTTGGAGCTTCATTGATTAGTGAAACTGTTGTAGATAAAAAGCTTTCTCTGAAGAAATCAACTACATTTAAACCTAATAAAATGACAAATGATTATATATAAAAATTGGAGAAATAATTATGCTTTCAATTGTGAAATATCTATTAGAAACAAATGATGAATTGAATCCTGTAATTTCTCACACAATTAATTTCTTGAAAACTCATAAGCAAGTTAATAAATTAAATAAAAAGTCAAATCCATTTGCAACTCAATCTATATATAATTTACCAGCTGGACAAGAGTTTCGTGGGAATATATTCACCCAAAGTATAAGATAATAAGCTCTTGCCGATAAAAGATTTATAATTAATTTGAAAGGATTTTATTATGAAATTTATGTCTGATGAATCAAAGAAATTTTGGCTAGATTTAATATCTACCAATGGTCCATCCTCTACAAGATTTCAATTTTTATTTTCATCTCTTCTATCAAATACATTAGTATTTGGTGTATGGGCACTTATTAGTTTAGTCAAGTGGGAATTGCAAAATGTTCCAGATGGGGTTGTTTGGATATATGCAGCTGCTAATGGAATTAATATAGCCGGCAAGGTCTGGACAAAATCCATAGAATCAAAAACACCTGTTGTTGAAGAAAAATAAAAACATTTAATAATTAATAATTTATAAGGAGGAACAATTTTGCAAGAACCATTACTCCCCTGGAATTTATTTGTAACTATGATAATTGTGCCCATAGGGTTATTTGCCTTATTTTTTGCTATTAAACGAATGTTTTTACAAAAAGATAAAGTAGACACAGATAAAGACAAATTGATTACTGCTTTAACTCAAAAATGTGAAGAACATAAAGATAAAGATAATACAAATGCTCACGCTCAGATTAATGAAAGATTGGATGATTTATCAACCGCATTATATGATTATAGAGTTGAAGCAAATACAGAAAGAGCAAAAGTCCTTGACGAATTAAAAGGAATTAATACGGTGATGAACCTTATTAATGGCTCAGTAAAGGCAACCAAACAAGAAATCGAACTTCATAAGAAAGGACACCCATAATGAATTCAATATGTTTTAGTCTGAATTTTAATTCAGAATTTACATGGGTTTCTGCTAATCTTGAAGAAAGATCAGGTTGGAAACCAGAAGAAGTTATAGGACATAATATTTTTGAATATATGCCAAAAGAATGTCATGCTGAAATAATCACTGCTAGAATTGGTAGAGTAACGGGTATAACTCAAACATATTTGACTAAAGTTTATCTTAAAGATATGTCTATTAGTAAAGTTAGAATTCGGATACTTCAAACTCCAGAAAACATAGTTGGAGCCATAGATAGGCGGGAGGAAATTCGTGAGTGAACAAGACCTTCTTTTAAAAATAACATATCTCGAAGAAAAAATTGAAGCCTTAGAATTTAGATTGAGAAATTCTACGTCTTTGATTCATATATTAAATCGAGAAAATTTATTAATGAGTAATAAATTAAAGGAGAATAAAAATGTGGAAATACAAATGGTTTGAAACATTTATTACATGGTGCAGGAAGTGGAAGTGGTTTGATACATACATTTATGGGAAATCATTAT
The DNA here is from genome assembly GCA_964598505.1 of uncultured Lentimicrobiaceae bacterium. Classification (GTDB taxonomy): domain Bacteria; phylum Bacteroidota; class Bacteroidia; order Bacteroidales; family WCHB1-69; genus CAZRCF01. The sequence goes on from CAZRCF010000001.1 coordinate 8,408, forward strand.
CACTAGAAGATTTTTGCCGCAATCCAGCAGAGGTTTTTAGAGAAACGTATTTTCCCTTTATTATTAAAGATGTAAAATCTTGGTCTATATTTAATTTAAGATGTGGATACATTCCAGCACAAAAATCACCACCAAGTCCTCAAGTTTGGGTAGTTCCTATGGGTGATAGGGGTGTTAAGTTTAATTTGGGAAAATGGACTATAATTGATTTAAGAGTATTTAATCCTTGGTGGACAAAGTTCTGTAATGCAATGTTCTTTTTTCAGTTTGCTGTAAGTCTTAAATATTATATTCCGATTCCATTTGTTTCTTTAAGTATTAAAATCGCACCGTGGTATTTCCAATTTTGTTTAGGTTGGGGACCAGAGGTTCAATCTCAATCTGGAATTAAGAATTGTGCAGTTTTATGCGCTAAATTTAGATTTGTAAATGAAAAGACGTCAAACGAAGCACAGTGGAATCCATCAGATGTTCTTGGTTATTATGAGGGAACAAATTAATTAATTAAATAAAATAACAATATGCTAAATTGTTAGCATAAAATAACTAAATAATGAAAGGTAGCAAAAGGAAAAAAATGGACAAGAATTTAATATGTAAAGATTGTGGTAGTGAGTTTGTATTTACTAATGGAGAACAAGAGTTTTATGGCGGCAAAGGTTTTATTGATCCAGTTAGATGCCCCGATTGTCGTAGAATAAAGAAAGATTCAAAAAAGAATGAAGAACAATCAAATTAATTTCTAAATAAATATATGAAAAAACGAAGATATCATAAAGGTCGCAGAATCTCAAAAGGGGAAAAAAGAATTGCTCTATTTTTTGACTCTCACAATGTAAGTTATATTCGAGAAAAGACTTTTAAAAATTGTTTAAGTTCTAAGGGTAATTGTCTACGATTTGATTTTTATCTTGAACAGTTTAATATATTAATTGAGTACCAAGGGCATCATCATGTTAAGCCGGTAAACAAATATAGAAGAGCGAAAATTGTTCACGAACAAACGGTTATTCATGATGGTGTTAAAGAAAAATTTGCAATTGATAATCAAATTAATTTAATCAAAATATATTATACTGATTATGAAAAAGTTGAAGAGATTTTAGTTAATTTATTTAAGGAGATTGAAAATGATATCAATCACTAAATATTTATTTGAACAAAATTATGTTCCTGTTTCACAAGCATATTCAAATGCTCGTGCAAATTCAATAGCAGCACTACATGCAAAAATGGCTGCAAAGGGCAACATTTCTTTAGCAGCAAATAAGATTGAAACACCTCCTCCAAGTACAAATATTACAACACCACCAGTACAATCAGTTGTGCAACCAGTTAATAAAATTGTAAAGAGTGTTGTGATCCCACAATCTGTGGAGGCACCACATGCTGTTGATGTTGGTACTTGGGGAAATATTACTAAGAAAGCAGCACAAACAATAACTGAGAAATAGATTTATAAAAATGGAGGCGAAAGTTTAGAAAATGGAAGAACAAAATATAACACCAGAAGTAGTTAATTCAGAAGTTGAACTTACCAAGTTAGAAGAAATTGGAAAAGAGATTGAAGTATTAGAAAATAAGCTCCAGGAAATACCTGGAGCTGAACAACTTGATATGTCTAAATTTAATCGCAAACAACGACGACATATGCAAAAGAAAATGGTTCATGATGAAAAAGAAAAAACGAAACAATTAAATCAAAAAGGTAACACTTTTGTTACAAGAAAAGAATTTGTGGGATTATTTCAGTCCGCTCAAAAACTTAGGGATAGATTATATTATGTCGATATTCTTACAGCTGCTATTGAAAAATTACTTATAGAAAAAAATATTCTCACAGAACAAGAGATTGGTGATAAAATTAAATCAGAAACAGAAAAAGCCCAAGCTTTTCAAGAGATTGAGAATGGAGAAAAAGATTACGAGAATAGATTAAAGAAATGTTTAGAACTTCAAATTGATCCAAATATTTCCAGAATTGGTCAACAAATCTATGAAGATATTAATCTAGACTTTAATGAAAAATTACGGATTGCAAAAGAATATGATATTAAATTACTTGTGAAAATTTTAGAAGAACAAGTTATAAAACAAAAAAGTATTGAATAATACTTAAGAGATAAAATAGGAGGCTATATGCCGCGCTATATAAACAATTCATCAAATCCAATTAGTTATAATAGTACAACATTTATTTCAAATCAAGAAGTTGAAACATTTGATACTCTTGATAATCGGGCGATTGTAGTAGGAACAGTAGCTCAAAATTATGCGATTATTGGTGGTGTTAATGATACCTTGTATATTAGATTTAATGAAGAAACAGCTTGGACTGTTATTGCTTTGACTGCAGGTGCTGCACGAACCGCTGCACAAATTGTTACAGATATCAATACAGCTTACGGTTCTGTTGTAGCATCTGTTGAAGGTGGGAAAGTACGACTTGATGCACCTGTCATAAGTAATACTCTAAATTCTATTTATATTGGAGCATTATCAGCACAAAGTACTGCAGCAATAGCGACACTCGGATGGCCTTCAGATCCGGTTAATCCAGTTGCTTGCTCATCCTTACAAGCTTTTATGATTAGTCAGAATTTTTCACCTTATAATATTACAGTTAATAATAATACTTTTATTTTTAAAGTAAATGAAAATTCTAATTGGATAACAGCGACTCTTACAACTGGTGCTGCACGCACAGCTGCACAAATTGTTTCCGATATTAATTTAGCTTATGAAATAGCTACTGCTGATGCTAAAAAGGTAGCTTTTGACATTGTACCGGTTACAATTGATACATCGATTTATGTTAAACTACTCGCACCAATATACAATAATTTTCGTTCAAAAATCTATATTAAATCGACAGACAATACAGCTCTTACAGTTTTGGGTTTTACTGGTGATAATTTTATTCCAGTTGCGCAGTCAAGTTTTCCAAGTCTAACTAAGACGAGTGAGCTGCCACTTTATAATCCAATTAGTGCTGAAACTGTTCTTACATTTGCTGCAGCTGGCACACAACATCATTATATTACAGATCCTGCTGGGTGCAAAGAAGTTCAGATTATTAGAACAACAATTGCTGCTGCTTTTGCATTTACTTGTTATATTGAAAGCGTTTCAAATACTCCCCCGTTTACACTTAAATCCGATGAAACATTTTCAATCAATTTAATAAATCGTAGGGTTTCTAAATTAATAGTGACTGCTGGAGCTGCTGGAAATTTAACAATACGAGAATTAAAAGGCTAATTTAGGAGGTCTTATTTATATGAGTTCATTAATTACATATACCGCCCCATCTGGCCTTTCTCTTATTATAGCTATGGCAGGAAATATTCGAGCAGCTGCTATGGTGCCTACAATATTAGAAATTCCAGAAGCAGGTTCATCAGATCTTAAAATTTATTTAGCACTTTATACTGCAGATGGTGAAATGCAAGTTCCCGATGCTGCACCAACTGTTGCTGTTAGTAATGATGCTGGTGTAGATAGATCTGCTAACTTGCGTAATGGTGGTGGAGCCTCAGTTATTATGGTCAATGAATCTGTTGGGGTTTATTGGTTATATTACAGAGTATTAGAAACTGCAATTAAAGAAGGATTAGTATTTACATTTACAGCTGTCACTAATGCTAAAACAATAACAGTTAAAGCATCTTCAGATGTTAATGATGTTAGAGAAATTGATACAAAAATTTCTTATATTGCTGAAGAACTTGGTGTTGATCGTACATATGGTTCGGCAGAAGCTGGAAGTGATGCTTCACATTTAGTATGTTCAACATTAACTCGTCCAAGTGGTGATTATGTTGATTGGCATCTTATTATGCTCAGTGGAGCTAATACTGGCTTAATGAGGCGTGCGAGTGGATGGTCACTTCCGACCACTACTTTGACGTTAGCGGATGCCTTTCCAGGAGCTATTGCCGCTGGTGATATTTTTGATTTAGTATCAGTTAATACTTCTGCAAATTTAATTATTGGACAAAATGATCCAGATAATGAAGTTGATACTTCTCTTATTACAGCTAATCGAGATGGGTCACTTTTAGAACGTGCAGAGGATATTAGAAATTTATCGGATAAGAGAGTTACCGGCAAGAAACAGTTTGTACAGTTAAATGTTACAAATGCTGCCAATGCTGGTCTCACTACATTATTCACAGTATTTACTCAACCATGCTTGGTTGAAGATGTTATTATTAGAGCGAAGACCGCGGCTCCAGCAGATTTAACTTCATGCGCAATTACAGCTGGAACTGGTAACATTGTAGTTCTGATAGTTACTGGTCTTGCCACACAAGCGAATTTGGCTGCTATCGATGCACAAGTTGGTTCTGTTGATTTAGCAGAACTTCCAGTTAATTCAACTATTGTTATGAACCTTATAGGAACTGGAGCAACACCAGTCGATTTAATAGTTACAATTGGATACAGAGCTTGTGCTGATGGAGGTTATATTTTACCAGTATAGGAGGTTAATTTAAATTATATGCCAATTTTTTTAGAAGGACAAGAAATATATGCAGTAGCAGGTACATCTGGAACTTCAGGTACATCTGGTCTTACGGGAACCTCTGGAACAACTGGATTAAGTGGAACCTCTGGTTCTTCAGGAACATCCGCTACAGGAGTAACTTCTGGAACATCAGGAATAGATGGAACATCAGGTTCTTCTGGAACGTCAGGTGAAGGAACATCAGGAAGTTCAGGAACATCAGGATCTTCCGGAACGTCTGGAATAGATGGAACTTCAGGATCTTCTGGAACGTCTGGAATAGATGGAACATCAGGATCTTCAGGAACGAGTGGAAGTTCTGGTTCATCTGGAAGTTCTGGATCTTCAGGAACGTCTGGAATAGATGGAACTTCAGGTTCTTCCGGAACGTCTGGAATAGATGGAACTTCAGGATCTTCTGGAACGTCTGGAATAGATGGAACATCAGGATCTTCTGGAACGAGTGGAAGTTCTGGTAGTAGTGGGAGTTCTGGTTCGTCTGGAACAGATGGAAGTTCAGGATCATCTGGTTCTTCTGGAAGTTCAGGTTCTTCTGGAAGTTCAGGTTCTTCTGGAACGTCTGGAATAGATGGAACTTCAGGATCTTCTGGAACATCTGGAATAGATGGAACTTCAGGATCTTCTGGAACAAGTGGATCATCTGGTAGTAGTGGAAGTTCTGGTTCTTCAGGAATATCAGGAAGTTCAGGATCATCTGGTAGTAGTGGAAGTTCAGGATCATCTGGTTCTTCTGGAAGTTCAGGATCTTCTGGAACAAGTGGAACATCTGGTACTTCTGGTTCAAGTGTAAATTTGTCTGCTCCAGGGGCTATTGGTGAAACAACCCCAAGTACAGTTAAATCAACAGGAATTAAACTTGTTGGAACAACTGGTGGGATCGATACTAAAGTTATTGAAGCCACTAAGACTCTATCTGGAGCTACAAGTACTATTACTCTTAATGCACCAATTAATTGTAGATTGAAAGCAGTTCAATTGAGAGTTGATACATTAATCACATCTGATGATGGTGGTGTTACATTTACTGCTGCTTTGTCTGGTGGTGCTTCAACTGTTATTTGCACAACTGAAACTTTTGAGAAAAATAATAAGATTTACAAATTAATTAATGTTGATACCACAGATGTTACAAATATTTTAATTACTTGTAATGGTGCTAAAACATTTAGTGCAGGAGCTATTAAAGCTATTGTATTTTACGAAGAATTTATTGATATGATTGATGCAGTATAAAGTTTTATAAAAGTTAATACCGGCAAGATCTTTAACTAGATCTTGCCGGTATTTGAAAAATGAAAATGGAGGCAAAAAGTGAATATAAAGTATCATTGTGAAGCAAATGGTGAGACCGGTTATCACGCACATTCAAAAGCGTTCTGGTCAAGATTAGAAAAATTTAACGACAATCAGGGTCTACCACTTAATATTGTTTTAGATTGTAGTAATGGTCCTGTATTTTATAAAAATTACAATGGAATTAAAATTTGTTACAATGTTTATGAATCAACAATTCAACCAGAACCATTTTTTAATCATGTTTTGAAGAATTGGGATTACTTCTGGTGTCCCTCAGAATGGCAGAGACAATGTACTATTAATCAGGGGTATCCGCCTGAAAGAGTTCATGTTGTTCCTGAAGGTGTTGATTGTAAAGAATTTTTCCCAGTAGCTGATGAAGCTCTTGCCGATAAATTTACATTCATAATCATTGGCAAATATGAATATAGAAAAGCAACAGAGGAAATGATCGTTGCTTGGATGGATACTTTTCCTATAGAAAAATATCCAAATATTAAACTTGTCTTATCAGTCGATAATTGGTTTGATAAAGTAAATGTTGATGAAATACTTAAACAAATAGAAGATTTAGAAGATCCAAGAATTGAGATTCTTCATTTTCCTCCTAGAGATGAATATATTAAACGTTTACAAACAAGTCATGCATTTTTAAGTTGTTCTAGATCAGAGGGTTGGAATTTACCTTTAATAGAAGCAATAGCTTGTGGTGTTCCAACTATATCTAGTAATTATTCTGCTCAATTAGAATATGCTAAAAATATATCTCACTTAGTTAATATTAAGGAAATGAGACCAATCCCAAATAACAATTTTCCTGGGGAATATGCAGAGCCGGACTTTGAGCATTTTAAATCTTTAATGGTTCATATATATGAAAATTGGAATGAATGCCGGCAAAAAGCTTTAGTTGGTGCTAATTATATTCGTCAAGAATTTTCTTGGGAGAGAGCTGCAGAGATTGCAAATTCGTATTTAAAACAAATTGAAGAAGAACAAAAATCAAAGAAAATAGAAACAACTTCAATTAAAGCAAAAGTTGGAGTTAATTTTATAGATGGATTACGTTTCGAAATATCTGGAACAGACAATGTTGAATATCATGTAAAATTTATTGATAAAGATCATAATAATGTTTTTTTTCAAACAGATTTAAAACCAACTTTAAATTCTGGAGTTTGTTGGGCATCACCAAGTGCCAAATATTTTGTTAATTGGAAGATTGAAGTAACATCTCTTGATAATACTTCTGATAATTTTGTTGATTCAGATACAATGATTATCAAAGATAATAACATTAAAATAGAAACATTTACACAAGAACTTAATTTAAAAGATCAACGAGTATATATTAATCTTGATAGTAAAGCGCTTGGGGATAATCTTGCATGGATGCCTTATGTCGAAGCTTTTAGAACGAAACATAATTGCATAGTAATAGTTTCTACGTTCTGGAACAATCTATTTAGGAATCAATATCCAGAACTTGAATTTGTAAATCCAGGCTCTGTTGCTTATAATTTGTATGCACAATATAAAATTGGGTGTTATGATAATGATTCTACAAGAAATAAGAATAATTGGAGAGAAGTTCCTTTACAGAAAGTTGCAGCGGATATTCTTGGATTAAATTATACAGAGATTAGAACAAAAGTATCTGTTAATGAAATACCAAGAAGTGGCAGAAGATATGTTTGCATTTCTGATCATTCGACAATGCAATCAAAGTATTGGAATTATCCAGGTGGTTGGCAAGAGATTGTTAATTACCTAGGAGATTTGGCATTCGATGTTGTAGCGGTTTCAAAAGATGCAACTGGACTTACAAAGCTCGTGCCGATTAATAATAAAACAATAGAAGAATCCGCTTCAATTATTAATAATTGTGAATTTTTTATAGGAGTTGGTTCTGGTCTTTCATGGTTAGCTTGGGCTTTAAATAAGAAAGTGATTATGATTTCTGGATTTAGTGATCCTTTTACTGAATTCATTTCTGATAATTACCGACTCTCGCCGCCTCAAAATATTTGTCATGGTTGTTTTAATGATGCTAGTTTAAAATTTGACAGAAGTTGGGATTGGTGTCCAAGAAACAAAGATTATGAATGTACTAAAACTATTACACCAGAAATGGTGAAAGAAAGAATAGATTATTTAATTAAGTATTTATAAAAGGAACTAATTTTAATAAATAAGGGGTTGAAACCTTTAATTATGAATATACATATTCCGATTTATGGTGAAAATTTAAAGAAAAATCTTCAAAATTTTGCAACATTAAGGGTTACATCTCAAGATATACCAGATATGACAGCTCAAGTATCTTCTGGAACATTTTGGTGCGCTACGTCAAATGGATTAAAATTTATTGAATTCGCAGGAGATAACACCGACATTTTTATCAAACCAATTTTTAATCCAAAATGGTATATTGTTGCTTTATCAAGTACTGAAGGACAGGATATTATTATACTTGAAGGGGAGGAAGACATAGATCCAGATTTTCCAGAGATACCATTTGGAAGATATCCTCTTGCAGCTGTATATTTAACACCAACAACGACAAAAATTACGAATGATATTATTTATGATGTTCGCCCGGTATTTGAAATTGGTGTAAGAAAACATAGTGATTTAGAATTAAGTGATGGAGAAAATAGTCATACAGCTTTATCTATTTCATATGATAATTCAACATCTGGATTATATTCATCAAGTGTACAAAATGCTTTAGATGAAATAAAAGATAGTATTGGTTCAACTGGGACATCTGGAACTTCAGGATCTTCAGGATCAAGAGGGGAACCTGGTGTCCCAGGTGTTGCTGGATCTTCAGGATCTTCAGGAACATCTGCTACATCTGGTACTTCTGGAATACAAGGTACTTCTGGTACTTCTGGTACTAATGGAATGCCGGGTACTTCTGGAACATCCGGAACTCGAGGAACATCTGGTAGTTCTGGAACTTCTGGTACTCAAGGAACTTCTGGAACTTCTGGAACCACAGGAAGGCCGGGTATAGATGGTCTTGCTGGTATCGATGGTACTTCTGGAACTTCAGGAAGATCTGGTACGTCTGGTAGCTCAGGATCTTCAGGATCTTCTTTTCATGCAAATGAATGGGGAGATTTAGATGATGCTAAAGTTACTTGGATTGAAACAAGTAGTGGAGCTACTCCAACAAATCCATATACTATGGTTGTTATAGATGATAATAGATTAGATTTTTCAACAAATTATATTAATGAACATCAGGATAGATGTTTTATTTTATATGATGGAAGTAATTTTTATTCTTTTGGGTGGTGGATAGGAACTGATGGAACAAGTGGAAGTTCAGGTAGTTCAGGAACAAGTGGAAGTTCAGGTTCTTCAGGTAGAACTGGAACATCAGGTAGTTCAGGAACATCTGCAACAGGAGTAACATCAGGAACCTCTGGTACTCGTGGGACATCAGGAACCTCTGGTACTCGTGGGACATCAGGAACAAGTGGTACAACTGGAACTTCGGGTACGACTGGAACTTCGGGTACTTCGGGTACTCGAGGAACATCAGGTTCATCTGGAACATCAGGCTTTTCAGGAACTAGTGGTTCATCAGGAACAAGTGGAATTGATGGATCTCATGGACATAGTGGAACTTCCGGAACAAGTAGTACTTCAGGAACAAGTAGTACTTCAGGAACAAGTGGATCTTCAGGTTCAAGTGGATCTTCAGGTTCAAGTGGATCTTCAGGTTCTTCAGGAACAAGTGGAGAATCATTTTATGTTGATGAATGGGGAAATTTAGATGAAGCGAAGGTTACTTGGATTGAAGTAAACAGTGGGGCAACACCAGCAAATGTTTATGTTATGGTTGTTGTTGATGATAATAGAATAAATAAAACTACACCAGCTGGAATTGCTAGTGATGTATCTCGTAAGTGTATTATGTACGATGGTACAAATTGGCATAATTATGGTTGGTTTATAGGTTCTGATGGAACATCAGGTTCTTCTGGAACAAGTGGAAGTTCTGGTTCTTCTGGAACAAGTGGAAGTTCTGGTTCTTCTGGTAGTAGTGGAAGTTCAGGAACATCTGGTTCCAGTGGGTCTTCTGGTAGTAGTGGAACTTCTGGTAGTAGTGGAAGTTCAGGTTCTTCAGGAAGTAGTGGAAGTTCTGGTTCTTCTGGAACATCAGGATCATCTGGATCTTCTGGAAGTAGTGGAAGTTCTGGAACAAGTGGTTCTTCTGGTTCATCAGGGTCTTCTGGAAGTAGTGGAAGTTCAGGAACAAGTGGATCTTCTGGTTCTTCTGGTTCATCAGGATCTT
>CAZRCF010000001.1:18646-23378 GCA_964598505.1 uncultured Lentimicrobiaceae bacterium
CTCTAGAGCTGGAGAACCTGGAAGTTCAGGTACATCTGGTTCTAGTGGTAGTTCTAGTACAAGTGGAACATCTGGTGTTCGTGGTGAAGCTTTTCAAGTTGATGAATTCGGGATATTAGATGAAGCGAAGGTTACTTGGATTGTAAATAATAGTGGAGCAACACCAGCAAATGTTTATATAATGGTTATTACTGATGATAATAGAATAAATAAAACTACACCAGCTGGAATATCTGGAGATATGTCTAGACATTCTGTAATGTATGATGGAACAGATTTTCACGATTATGGACCTTTTACTGGGTTATCGGGTAGTAGTGGAAGTTCTGGAACATCTAGTACATCTGGAACAAGTGGATCTTCTGGAAGCTCAGGATCTAGTGGTTCATCTGGGACTCGAGGTACATCTGGTAGTTCTGGAACCTCTGGTTCTAGTGGAAGTTCAGGTTCTTCTGGAAGTAGTGGAAGTTCAGGATCTTCTGGAACATCAGGTTCTTCTGGTAGTAGTGGAAGTTCTGGTTCTTCTGGTAGTAGTGGAAGCTCTGGTTCATCAGGTTCTTCTGGAACATCAGGATCTTCTGGTAGTAGTGGTAGTTCAGGATCTTCTGGAACATCAGGATCTTCTGGAAGTAGTGGCTCTTCTGGATCTTCTGGAACTCGAGGTACATCTGGTAGTTCTGGAACCTCTGGTTCTAGTGGAAGTTCAGGTTCGTCTGGAAGTAGTGGAAGTTCAGGTTCTTCTGGTACATCTGGTTCTTCTGGAAGTAGTGGAAGTTCAGGTTCTTCTGGTAGTAGTGGAAGTTCAGGCTCTTCTGGAAGTTCAGGCACATCAGGCTCTTCAGGAAGTAGTGGAAGTTCAGGAAGTAGTGGAAGTTCAGGTTCTTCTGGAACATCAGGATCTTCTGGTAGTAGTGGATCTTCTGGATCTTCTGGAACACGAGGTACATCAGGTAGTTCTGGAACCTCTGGTTCTAGTGGAAGTTCAGGTTCTTCTGGTAGTAGTGGAAGTTCAGGTTCTTCTGGAACATCAGGTTCTTCTGGTTCATCTGGGACTTCTGGTAGTAGTGGAAGTTCTGGTTCTTCTGGTAGTAGTGGAACATCAGCTACAGGTGGAACATCAGGATCTTCTGGAACTTCGGGTAGTAGTGGAAGTTCAGGTTCTTCTGGTAGTTCAGGAACTCGAGGAACATCTGGTTCTTCAGGAACATCTGGTTCTTCAGGATCATCAGGATCTTCTGGTAGTAGTGGAAGTTCTGGTTCTTCTGGAACAAGTGGAAGTTCTGGTAGTTCAGGTTCTTCTGGATCTTCCGTGTCTATATCCGGAACTGCTGGTTATATGACTAAATTTGATAGTGCAGCATCCATTAAACCTTCCGCATTTATGTATGAGGGTACTTCTGGAATTGGAGTTAATACAATTGCTCCAACTGCTGATTTACATATCGTGTCTGGAACAAAAGATGATATTGGTTTTAAGGTTGAAGGAACTCAAGGAGAATTATTTAGTGTTGTTGATAATCTCGATACTCTACTTCAATCAGTTAATGATATTTCTGGTATGCCTGTTTGGGAAGTATATGCGGATGATAGAGTTGTTGCATATGGAACATTTCAACAGAGTTTAAAAACTACACCGGGAACACCTGCTGCTAATAATGTATATTCATATATTACAGCTTCAGGAACAACACCAAGTAGAGAAATTGGAGCTAAAATTAAATTTGAAGATGGAAGTGAATTTATTATAGCTTCAACATTAGTATAAATTTATATCGGCAAGATCTTAATAAAGTTTCTTTAAAGAGATCTTGCCGATATTCATAATTAAATTGGAGATAATTCTCATGAGTTGTTTATGTGGTCCTGATATAGTAACAAATGGTCTTATATTACACATTGATTCAGGGAATACTAAGTGTTTTGTTGGAGAGCCAACTGTTAATCTTTTTACTGCACCAACACCAGATTCTTCCAATGATGTTACATTTGAGAGACAAGGTACTGGTACATTTAAAAGAATATTTGGTGGAGTTTATGGTGGATATACAATAAAATCAAGTGATGTTGTTTATCGTTATGATTTAGGTCTACCTGGTTGTCATTATCATGGTAATACAATTTCTGTTACATCAGGACAAACTGTAACATTTTCTTTTGATTATTTTATTGATACATCTGTTACAAATTATCCAGAAACAAACTATCTTGCTAATTGTGAGGTTTTGACTTCAATGAGTACTGGAGATACAACCCCTACAATTATAGGAACATGGAAAAGAATTATAATGACAGCTGTTGCAGCATCTACAGGAAATGCATATCCACATTTATATCCAGGTGGTTGTAATCCTAGTAGATTGGCTTCTAGCGGATTTATTTTATATAAAAATCCACAATATGAAGTTAAATCATATTCCACTCCCTATGTAAATGGAACAAGGTCTAACACACAAGCCCTTTTAGATTTAACTGGAAATAATACACTTACAGCAAGCAGTTTAACATATGCTTCCGGTAATACTTTTAGTTTTAATGGAAGTAGTGATTATATATCGTTACCCAATAATATAGGATACACAACACAATTTTCTGTTTTTGCTTGGTTTAAGAAAGTTGGAGTACCAACAGGTGGTTATCATATAATTTGTGGGGCTAGTGAATGTGAAATATCAACAAATGCTGGTGAAATTAGAGCAGGGCTTCAAACATCAGATGGAAGATTTGTATCTGATCATGGATCAGGCATTACAGATGGAAATTGGCATTATGTTGGTTTTACATACAACGGATCAAGTAAAAAAGCCTATATTGACAGTGTTTATGCAGGTCAACAAACATGCACTGGAACACTTACATATAGTTTTCCTGTAAGAACAATAGGAACATTTGGTTATGATTATTTCACTAATGGGTATATACCTATATATCAATTTTACAATAAAGAACTGTCACAGACAGAAATCACTCAAAATTTTAGAGCAACTAAAGGAAGATTTGGACTATAAGGAAATATAAATTATGGGAACAAATTATGGTCATAGAATAGTGACAGACGGTCTTGTATTACATTTGGATGCTGGTAATATTAAGAGTTATCCAGGAACAGGTACAACTTGGACTGATTTGTCTGGTTACGGAAGTAATGGAACATTGACAACAGGACCTACATTCGATTCAGCCAATGGTGGAAGTATTGCATTTGATAATACACCCTATATGCACGTAACCTGTGGAAAAGTAGATTCTCTTATTGGATTAACTAATAAAGTTACAGTTGCTGCTTGGGTAAAAAGAAATACAGACAATGGTGGTTTGATTGCTGGTACTTGGTGGGGTGAAAAATATGCTTTATGGTGTAATGGAAGTGGCCACCCTATGGTTTATACAAGAGGATCAGCAGGCTCTTTTCAAAGAGCAGCAGCAGGATATATTAGTGACACAATAATGACAAATATTGTTATGACATTTAATAGACCAATTTTTAATCTTTATATAAATAGTCAATTAGATTCACAATTTCCTTATACCTGGGATTATGATTTTATATGGTCAAGTGGAACATTTGCATTTACTATTGGAGGAATAAATTATTCAGATACACAAACAATTTTTAATGGAAACCTATCAATTGTTCAAGTTTATAATCGTGATTTAATACAAGCGGAAATCACTCAAAACTACAATGCATTAAAAGGGAGGTTTGGATTATAATGGCATTACATCATAGTCCTAGAATTGTAACAGATGGATTGATACTATGTCTCGATGCTGCTAATGTTAAGAGTTATATAGGATCTGGAACAACTTTTACTGATTTATCAGGTAGAGAAAATCATCATGAAATCACTGCTGCTCCAACATATAACACATCTCCTAAAAGTTTTACATTAAATGGTTCAACTCAAGGATTTACTCGCACATCAGCTCTTACTGGGGTATCATCAACTTGTACTGTTGTAATTTTTTATAAAACAACCGATGTTGCTGAATTATGGGTAATGGGAAATACTACTTCTTATTATTTAAGTGCATCAAATAATAATAATTATTATCATGGATCTTGTGGAACTTCAATATTAAACTATATAGATTTAGTAGATAGAACTGGAGGTAATCCATATGCACTCGGATATAAAGATGGAGAGTATCATATGTGGGAAGCAAAAAATGTAGATTTTTCAGCATGGACAACATTTGAATGGTTTTTATATCCAGATCCTTGGCAATTAGCAGGAGACGTTGCATTAATTTTAGTTTATAATAGAGTATTAACAACAGCAGAATCAACTCAAAATTTTAAAGCATTAAAAGGAAGATTTAATATATAAATATTAAAAGAGGTACATAAAAATGGCAATAATTAGATATGTAGGCAATACATTAACTTGCCTCTCAACTGATACAAAGCCTACTAATATTCCAGATGGGGCTAGATGTTTTGTTATTGATCTTACTCCTGTAAAAATATATGTAAAGAAATCTGGGGCATGGGAAGAAATAGCTATTTTTGGTACATCTGGTAGTTCTGGAACAAGTGGATCTTCCGGAAGTTCAGGCTCTAGTGGTTCTTCTGGAACAAGTGGATCTTCTGGAACAAGTGGATCTTCTGGAAGTTCAGGCTCTAGTGGTTCATCTGGAACACGAGGTACATCTGGTAGTTCTGGAACATCTGGTTCTTCTGGTAGTAGTGGAAGTTCTGGTTCTTCTGGAATAAGCGGATCTTCAGGAAGTT
>CAZRCF010000001.1:23478-256708 GCA_964598505.1 uncultured Lentimicrobiaceae bacterium
AACATCTGGTTCTAGTGGTAGTTCAGGCTCATCTGGTAGTAGTGGAAGTTCTGGTTCTTCTGGAATAAGCGGATCTTCAGGAAGTTCAGGTTCTAGTGGTAGTTCTGGAATAAGCGGATCTTCAGGAAGTTCAGGTTCTAGTGGATCTTCTGGAATAAGCGGATCTTCTGGTAGTAGTGGAAGTTCTGGTTCATCTGGAACACGAGGTACATCTGGTAGTTCTGGAACATCTGGTTCTAGTGGTAGTTCAGGCTCATCTGGTAGTAGTGGAAGTTCTGGTAGTTCAGGAGCTGCGGGAGGTTCAGGTTCATCTGGAACATCTGGAACATCAGGATTAGCAGGAACTTCTGGAACATCAGGCTCAGGTGTTGGAAGTGTAGTTGAAGTACAAGATTCTGGACATACATTAACAACAGCTGATGTAGGAAAAATATTTACTTGTAATTCTGCAACTGAACAAACTTTTAATTTACCTAGTGTAACTGTATCTAATGCAGGAATCCAATTTACATTTGTAAAATTGGGTGTGGGTTCTCTTGTAATTCATGCTGCAGATTCAGATACGATTGAAGATTCTGGCGCAGGTTTATCAATTTATTGTAGTGATTTATATTCTGCCACTATTACTTTATTATTAATAAGTGAAACACAATGGATAATTAATAGTGGTGCAACTGGAATTTGGATAACAACTACTGTATAAATAAATTATAAAATATTAATTAAAAATGAGTGATGAATTAATTTCTTAATTTATCACTCATTAATTTAAAAATTATAAAGGAGTTTATTATGAATGTTCCGCCGTATGGAGACACTTTCAAGAAAGCGATGTTACATTTTGCAAATTTAAAAGTAAAAGCACAAGATACACCAGATATGACTGTGTATGTTTCAGCTGGTGGATTTTGGAGTTATACATCAACTGGAGCTAGTTATATTGAATATGCTGGTGGAGATTCTTCAGCAATTTCAAAACCAGGATCGAATGCTAAATTTGTTATTATAGCATTAAATACAACTGGAGGACTTGTTGTTTTAGATGGAGATATAGCATCATCGCCTGTTCTACCAGTATTGCCTAGAGGGAGATTTCCTCTTGCAGCAATTTATATAACTTCTGCAGATACTACTATTACGGAAGATATGGTTTATGATATTCGACCAATGTTTGAAATTGGTATTAAAGATCATAGAGACCTTCAATCAAATTCCGTAGCAGATTCACATCCCGCTTCAGTAATTACTTTTACTCCTGGTGGAAGTGGATTGTCATCTACAAATGTGCAAGATGCTATTTTAGAACTTAAAACATTTTTTGATAATAATTATTCAACTTCCGGAACATCAGGTAGTGGAACTAGTGGAACATCAGGCAGTGGAACTAGTGGAACTTCAGGTATATCTGGAGATGCTGGTTCTTCTGGAACATCGGGTTCTTCTGGAACTTCTGGTGTTGGATCAGCTGGTACTTCTGGTTCATCTGGAACTTCTGGTGAGGATGGTTCCTCTGGAACATCTGGTGATTCTGGTTCATCTGGTACCTCTGGAATAAATGGTACAAGTGGAAGCTCAGGTACAAGTGGAAGTTCTGGTTCTTCTGGAACATCTGGAACTCGAGGTACTTCTGGTATTAATGGTATAGATGGTCTTGCTGGTCTCGATGGAACATCCGGTTCTTCTGGAACATCCGGTTCTTCTGGTTCTTCTGGAACCTCTGGTTCTTCAGGATCTTCTGGAACCTCTGGAATTGATGGAACTTCTGGTTCTTCTGGAACATCTGGTTCTACTCCATAATTTAAACAAGTAATCTCTAGTTAATTTATCTTAACTAGAGATTACTTAAATATATTAAAAATTTATAACGGAGGAATTTTATATTATGAATATTCCGCTTTATGGCGATGAGAATAGAAAATTATTTGGAAATATGGCTACCCTTTATCCGAGTGCTCAAGATGCTACAAATATGACAGTTAAAATATCAGCTGGTGGATTTTGGAGTTATTTGGAAGGTGTTGCTTCATATGTTGAATATGTTGGTGGTAATTCTCCTGCAATTGTTGCTCCTTCAACAAACGCAAAATGGGTTATTGTAGCTTTAACTTCAGTTGGAATGGTTGTAAATATTGATGGGACTGAATCTTCAACTCCAGTTTTACCAACACTTCCTGCTAATAGGTATCCGATTGCATTAGTTTATGTAAATTCAACAGATACTAAACTTACAAATGAATTTATATTTGATGCTAGACCAATTTTTTCAAATGCAGTTAGATCACATTCAGATTTAATGAATTTAACTGGATTAGGTTGTCATCCAATTTCAGCTATTACAAATCTTGAAACTACAATTGCTGGACTTGTCACATCAACAGATCTTTCAGATGGACTTGCGGATAAAGCTGATACTGGTGGCACATCTGCTGCTAATTTTAAATTAAATCAAGATCATACAGGTACACCATCTAGCGATGCTGCTATTGAAGTTGAAAGAGGTTCAGCAACTAATGTTTATATTAGATGGAATGAAGATGGAACAAATGGTGAGTGGGAATATACGAATAATGGAACAGATTGGTATAATTTATCTGGAGCATATTATAATGATGGAAGTCAGGATATTATGTTGAAAGTTTATAGTCAAACATCTGCACCTACTTTGGATGCTGGTAAAGCAGCTCTTTGGATCGACACAGATGATTCTAATAAAGTTTATTTAATTTTTAAACCAACTGGGTTGACTCAAGTTAAAGTTCAGTTAACATAAAGATATGAGGCGGCAAGATCACTATAGAATCTTGCCGCCTCATATAAAAAATGAGAACCCTTCTACAATTTTGTAAGTGATTATTTTTGTTAACTATATATTATAGGAAGAATACTTTTTAAGGAGAAGAATCATGGCCGACCAGTTTAAAATTCAGGAAGCAGTTACTTTTGTTCAAGCAACCCCACCCGAAACTTTCAGATTAATGGATGTTACTATTGATAATATACCAGTTGCTTATGAGCATGGTAAGGTACTTGCAACTGCAGCAGTTATTGATCTTAAAGTTGCAGAAGAAGTAAATATTTTTATTATGAATTGTGCAACAGGTG
Organism: uncultured Lentimicrobiaceae bacterium; assembly: GCA_964598505.1. Taxonomy (GTDB): domain Bacteria; phylum Bacteroidota; class Bacteroidia; order Bacteroidales; family WCHB1-69; genus CAZRCF01. The sequence goes on from CAZRCF010000001.1 coordinate 26,581, forward strand.
TATCTGTTAAAGTTGGTGGAACTACAAATCCAGCTTTATCAAATGTTACTCATTTTTCATATAAAGGTAACAAAACATCTATTTGGGTGTCGAATTCTGGAACAGAAGATGTTTCAATTAGTTATGCAACATGTAGTCTATAATAAGGACTTTTAATATGATTTCAATAAGTAAATTATTTGAAGATGCTAATGTTCACGCAGAACATCCAAGTGGAATAGTGGCACCTTTTGGAATTATTAATCCGAGTGAAAAAAATAAAATTACTTTAGGTCAGTTTCAAAATATGAACAAGCTTGATCTCGATAGTCAGGCAAAAGAAATGAATAGACTTCGAGGCGATTAAATAACTCTTTAGGGGGTGATAACAATTTATATTCACAACTTCTATGCCGATTTATTACTCTCCGTAAGAGTATTATTTGATAATCATATATTTCAAAATAGAGATTACGTAAAAAGATATGAGTTTAATATGGGCAATAGAACAATTCAATTGCCCAAAGATTATAAACCAAATTATGAGTTTCCAAATATAATTGTTACTCTTAATGATGATACTCCAAGTTATGGTCAACGTCCGGATGTGTCTCAAAAGATATCAGGATTTAATTTAGATCAAATACCAGTTCTTTATAATCAGACAAATGGTGATGTTTTATGTGTTCAAGAAGAAATGGTAAATGTTCCTATTACTTGTACAATTAATTGTGAATCCCAGTTTCAAGCAAAAGAGATTGCCGCTATAATAAAAAGATGGTTACCAGTAAATAAGTTTATTACATTCTTACAATTTACTTCGTATTTGGAAGTATCACAAGAATTCTTATCTACAAATCATTTTGATCCGGCAATTCATGTAATATCTAATCTTTATACTAAATTAAATCATAGAACTGGAGATATCGATTATTGTTATTCTTTACAATATGAACCTTTTATACGACTTGATTCAGTTTCAACATCAATTCCGGATTCAACTCAAAGATCATTTCAGGTATCTGTTGATATTACATTTATGATTCAACAACCATTATATATGTTCAATGATAGACTTCAGACACCGATGGAAAGGATCAATATTAATATTAATCCATTATCTAAGTTTGAACCAATTAGTGATTTTCCAACTAGTAAAATGATTAATGGATTAAATGCTGATGTCGCAGAACTTAAAAAAGGTTTCATTAGAAGGACATTTCTTGTAGTAGATAACAATGTTGTGGAAACTGTATTAAATTTGGATTATGTAGTTCTTACATCTGATCAAGTTACAAACACATCTACTGGTGGGCAAAATATTGCTGCGACTAAAGGAGCTGATGATTTTATTTATATTACTTTAAGAACCAGCGAGACAAAATATAGAACAAATATGAATACAATTCCATCTCCTGATGGAGTTAATATTGTATTAAGTACAGATGAATATTTGAAAGTAACAAAAGATCTTGCCGGTACAATAACAGTTATATTACATAAAATAACTCAGAGAATAACAGTTCAATTTGCTCTAACGGATCTACAATTAACAACTGCATACTCGTACAATTTATTTAGCGGGAATAATATGTTGTTGGATTATGAAGATTATACATTAGATACGACTGCTAATTCTGTTACATTTAGTTTTGATAACAGTCAATTTTCATCTTATACACCATCAACTACAAATCCTTTAATAGTTCAGTTCTGTTTGAAAGATATTCCAGATGCTAAATCTCCATATGGTATTCCACCAAAAGTTGGATTGATGAAAGTATTTAATATTTCTCAAATAGCGGCTGAAATAACTTGGTCTTCTGATGAGGAAACAACCACACAAGTAGAGTATGGAACTACTATAGAATATGGTGCTTTCTCATCTTTAAAAGAAAAACTTACAATTCTACATCATGTTGTTTTACCTAGTTTAGGACCAAATACAACATATCATTATCGGGTAAAAGTTACAAATTTAATAGGTGAAGAATATTTATCTGAAGATTTTAGTTTTAGTACTTTAGTATAGAGGTAATTAAATATGATTGCAATTACAAAAGTTTTATTTGAAATTATACCACAAACATTATATGGACAAATAGTTCCACCTGCAGTCAAAGGTGCACAAACAATTCAACAGAATCCTGCACCTAATATAACAACCGCTGCTAAAGGTTTAGTTAAACCATATACAAATACTGGTGCTTTAAAAACTCCTGCTGGATTTCCAGTTGCACAAGCTCCTGTTCAAGTTGCTCGAGCTGCTCCAGTAGTTGCACAGTCACAACCAGTTGTACAGGCTCCAGTTATAGCTCAACCTCAGGTTCAAACAATACCTGCTCCACAAGTGACTGCTGGTGGTGTTCCGGTTCCTCAAGTTGTTGGGGGACAAAAAGCAGTTGAATCTGAACTTGCACATAATGCAGAAGCAAAATCAGTTCAACAAAATGTTTCTGGATCACAAGCCACTGGAGAATTATTAAAAAGAGGGGCACAATCGGCTGGTGAAGCAGTTGGAAATATGGGTAAAAAAGTTGCTGAATTCGCACACGAAAGTCCATTGGCAGCTGGTATTGGTGCTGGTGCAATTGGTGCGCTTGGAATACGAAAATTAATTAGTAGAAATAAACCAGCTTAAAAATATTTTAAAGGAGAAGAAACATGCTTACAGAAGTAATAAGCAAATTAGATCGAGTCGTTTTAGAACTTGCTCTTAAAGATGCAATTTATGATATGTGTTTTTATGAGGGCGAAGAAATATCAAACATTCTTGAAAGTTACTTACAAAATGTAATTGCCAAAACAAATACAGAAGAACAAAATACTATGTTTTTCGAATTAGCAATGCCTTATATTGAATCATCGATCATGGTATATGGTGCTGGTCTTTATGAAGGAACACCTGAAATGATTGCTCCTGCTGATAAAAATACAATGCAGCAGAAATTGGGTGGTCCTAAAGGTCCTTTGGTAGGAACTCAAATGATTGATAAGAATCGTGCATTGGTTCATAAACTTCATGAATCTGAAGAAACTATTTGGGAAGATGTTGCAAAAATAATATTTGAAGAAGGAATTCTTGAAGCTGGAATTAAGAAAGCAAAAGGAAAAGGTAAGGGATTAGTATCCACAAAGTCTTCATTTGGAAAAAATTTACACTTTAAACTTCCAGAAGGTGGAACACCTAATCCTCCTGAAAACAAATAATAAAAATTCTAAGGAGTAATAATATGAATCTTAATGAATTAATTTTAGAATCAATCAAAACAAGTATAAGTACTAAAAAAGATCAAACTTCAGTACAATATGGTGGAGATAAGAAAGCATCTATTAAGGATGCTAATGTTGATAATAAGAACCAATCCTCACTTGAAGCAGGTCTTAAAGGAAAATTATCCAAGAATAACACAAATCCCCAAGGCGAAGGTGGTAAGGATCTAATTGCACGAAATCCAGATTTAGCAGCTATTGTTGCTGCTGCAGTTGCTGCTGTTCAAAAAGCAGGACAGGGATCAGTTCAAAATACCAATCCTTCGGTTCCTAAATTTACACCACCTGAGCCTGCGACTAAATAGGGGGTACATATGATTTCGATTGTTAAGTATATAAGTGAAGTTGGTGATTTTTCAACATATGCTCCAGAACAACAAGGTCCTTTAACAGGTGCTTATAAATATTGGACAGGTGGTAGAACAGGAGCAGATGTTAAAGAAATGGCAAAACGAGCTTCTGAAAAAACTGCTGGTGAATGGGCAGAGAGATTGAGAAAACATATGGCTACACACACTCCTGGAAATACTACAGGAGCAGCTGGTGATATGTCTGGATCTGAAGCAGCTGGAATTGCTCTTAAAAAAGGTGCACAATCTGCTGGTGAAGCAGTTGGAAGTTTGGGTAAGAAAGCCGCTGAGTTCGCTGGCGAACATGCTGGTGCTGCTGGGCTGATTGCCGGTGGTCTTGGAGCGGCAGCTATACTTGCTGCTCGAAGGAAAAAAGCACAACAATAAAAATATTTTAATTAAAACCTAATGGAGGAAAAGTTTATATGAATATTCAAGAAATAATTGATAACTCTATCGATTCAGTAATCAAAGAAGATGTAAAAGAAGATGCTAAAGAAGCTGCTTCTAATATAAAAGAAAAATTAGTTTCTGCTGGTAAAAAAGTTGCCGAAGGTGCAGAAGATGCTGGTGAAAAAGCAAAAGGGATGGCAGCTAAAGTTGCTGAAATAGTAAAAGAAAATCCTGGAATATCTGCTGCTGTTGCTGCTTCTCTTGCAGCTGGTGTTGGTGCACTTGCATTAAGAAAGAAACTGAAGAGCGCTTCTAAGTAAATATAAGGAGACAATTATGTCATTAGATGTTAATAAGATTATAATGAGTTCTTTAGATGAAGTTGTTCTTTCTGAAGGTGTAATTGACGATCTTAAAGATAAAATAGCACTTCATGGTATAAAAGATATAGATAATATTGAAGTTGCAAAAACTGGTGGCCATGCCGCTAAACTTTTATTTAAAGGTGGAGAACCGGAATTAGCTGCTGGTGTTGGTGCTAGAACCTTGAGAGCTCAAATTCAAGAGAATCCTGGTTTATCAGCAGCTGTTGTAGCAGCTCTTGCAGCTGGTGCTGGTGGTCTTGCACTCAGAAAGAAACTTAAAAAAGCTAAAGAAGCTAAGGAAAATAACGATTAAGGGAGATTATTATGGCACTTGATGTGAATAAGATTATTGAAGAATCTCTCAAAGAAGCAAATGCACCTATTACAGAATCTTTACAAGGTGGTATGGAAGCCGCAAAAAGAAGTGGAAAAGCAGCAGTTGATATTTTTAGAGGTGGATCTAGTCAAGATGAAGCACAGGTTGGAGCAGATACTTTTGCTCAAGCAGCAAAGAAAATTGGTGAGGGTGAACCCGAATCAATTGTTGCTGCACACTATCTGAAAAAGGCTAGTGCTGCTGCCGGTGAAACTGGTATAGGCTCAAAAATAGCTAGTATTGTAAAAGAGAATCCTGGAATATCTGCTGCCGCTGCTGCCGCTTTAGCAGCTGGTGTTGGTGCACTTGCGTTGAGAAGAAAGTTGAAGAAAATGAAGGACGCTAAATAATTACGAGGTAATATTTATGACACTTGATGTGAATAAAATTATTAGTGAATCTATAAATGAAGTTATTACCGAAACATCAGGAGGTGCCGTTGCTGGCACTCTTCTTGGAGTGGGATCTACTATTTCGATACCATTACCAGGTAGTACAATAGCTGGAGGAATAGCTGGAGGAATGTCTGGTAGTAAATTATCAGAACATATGAAAACTCCAGGAGAAAAAATATCAGATGCCACAGAAGAAGCAAAAGAGAAATTAAAATCTGCTGGTAAGAAAATTTCAGCTAGTGCAGAAGATGTAAAAGATAAAGCAGCTTTAATGGGTAAAAAGATAGTTGATATTGTCAAAGAGAATCCTGGAATATCTGCTGCTGCTGCCGCTTTAGCAGCTGGTGTTGGTGCACTTGCGTTGAGAAAGAAATTGAAGAAAGCAAAAGAATCAAAATAATAATCTAATTAATTTTTGGAGGAATAGAATTATGTTTGAAAAAGTAAATGCATTGTTAGAATCAGAAGGTACGGAACTTGTTGAGAAACACGAAAATGTTATTGTGGAAGCAATGACTTTGGTTAATGATTTTCAGAAGAATATCAAAGCCTTCATTTTGAATAATCCTAGTGAGTTCATTGGTGAGAATACTGATGATACTTATAAGAATATGAGAGTATTCACAGAGGTAGCTTTATCTCAGTATGTTTCTGAAATATCTAATCTTTATGGTTCGGCTATTCAGGAACAAGTTGTAATCGAAGACAAGGGCCTTCAGGAATATTTGTAGGATTTTATATGACTATGAAATTTGATGCTTTATTGAATGAAGTTGATCAAGATACTCTTGCGAGATTATCCGTTGCAGTGACGGCAGGTGTTATTTCTGCCGTCGCAGCAAGAAAATTATACAAGCAATATAAAGATAATCAACTATTAAGAAAATATGGTGGAGCGCAAGAAGAAGATAAGCATCAAAGTCTTGGTAATGATCTTAGGAGTATAATTCCTGATTTAGTAGATATCAACGCTACAAGACATTTTATTGATGCTAAAAAACACATAGGTAGATAAAACTATGATAACTGTATCAAAATTATTTTTAATAGAAGAAGGAATATTTAATTGGGCAAGAGGAAGTATAGGTAGCAGATTTAGTGGAAGTCGAGCAGCACAGATGAATCGATCTACACCAAGACCTTTAGAGACTGGTGCTGTAAAAGTAGAAAAACTTAAACAAGCACAATCTCCGATGGTAGAAGCTGCTCCGAAGAAGCCTGTTGGATTTGGTTTAAAACCATCTGGTATAACAACTTGAATAAAAAAATTCCACCGGCAAGATCTAGTTAAAGATCTTGCCGGTGGAATAGTATTCAATTAATTTTTATTTGTGTTATACTTCCAAATGTTGAATCTAAGGTTGAATAATCACCATCTTTGGTTATAATAAATACAAGCGGAAGATTGTTTTTTATCCACTCATAATTTTTGTAGCAACTTTCGATATCAGAACACATATCTGTTAAGCTTATAACCATGCTTAATTCATCTTTATCCTTGTCCCAATATTCTGTTTTAATTTCATCAAATAAGTATCTGTGAGATGTTCCACCTCGTCCTTGATATCCAGTTTTACTTATGAAGTCATAGAAATTACCAATATTATCTTTGGTAAATTCTTGACGCTGGTGTATTTGTGTATCATGAGTGATTAATTTTATAATTTTAAAATATCTCATGCTATTTTCAATGACGCTGGAAAACTTCTTTAAACTTTTATCTGAAATTGAACCAGATGTATCTACACCGATAATTAAAGTACCTGTTCCTTCACTATCTTCAATCATTGCATATCCTGGAAGATTTATTTTATGGGGAATGAAGTATTTATTTAAACATCGCCAGGTACGTTCATCTGGTTTCATAATTACATTTGTTTTAATTGCTTTTTCAACTAGAGTTTCCCAAGGAATTTCAACCTTTAAAATTCTATCTAAGTATGATACTAGATAGCTTGGTGAATCACCTTTGGATTTAATATTTTCAAAAATGGCTCTAGCTTCAGCAACAATCTGATCAGTTAATGCAGCCTTAATGTTTTCATCTTCATCTAATGCAGATGAAATACCACCAAGGTTAGTAACAACTGTGAATAAGTAATTTCCTGCACCGTCAGTTACGTCAATTGACATTTCGCCGGTTTGATTATACTTAACAGAATTTGGATGATTTTTAATCCAATCATATGCATATTCAACAGTGCAGTCATATCGTTGATTGTATAAGTCTTCAATTATATTATATTGATTGTTATATGGTTTAATTATACTATCCATTTTCTTTAAGAATACTTCAATAACGTGATCGCACGCAATGTTCCATATATTAAAATCTCTATCACCTCTTCTTATTCCATGTTTATTTAGAATATGAAGAAGTTCATGACAGAGAATGAAAACCAAATTATTATAAGTATAATCAGATTTTAACAAATAGTGTTCATTAACATGGATTGCACCACTTTCTAACTTAGAAGGATCATTTAGATTAAATTTAACAAACGCTTCTATTTGTGGTGAAAGAGGTTCAATTTCCCATGCAAATTTATTAGCCATCATTCCAAAGAAGAATAGAGAATTTGTAAAAAGCTTTAATTTAGCTTTTCTAATTAATAAATCGATTGTTGTATACATATTTATTATACTCCCATATCAGAAGTGATGTCTACGATCTCCTTTAATGTTGACCTTGTCAAATCTGGTTCGGTCTTTTGAAGTTGAGCAATAATTTTGTTGAGAATATTTTTCTTATTTGTAGCTTTTTCAAATTGTCTTATTTCTTTAATTATCATGATTGAAAGCTCTGATGCATCTTTCATAAATAATCCAATTAAATGTGAAATATTCGGCAAGAACTTATCACGATCACTTCTACCGATATAATTTGTTGTTAAAGCATAAGCTAATGCATAAGTTTTAACAGATTCAGTTGGAAGTTGATATTCCTTATAATTTGCAAGAATGTTATCAATGTCAAATTCAGAATAAATTTTATAGTATGTTGCGAATTCAGAAGCTCCTTCTTTTCCAACATAACCTGAACCAAGATACAAACAAGTATCAGTTCCTATAATTTTTTTATGATATTCTTCTCTTGATTTAACTTCATTTGCAAATCTCGTCCAAGATCTAGGTGATCCCCAAGCAACATCAACTTGTTCTTCTTCATGGAAGAATTTTTGATATTGAAGATTTCCTAAGAAAGAAATAAATGCTGGATGAACTCTAGTTTCTTCTTTGAGAGCGAAATTCATTTTCCAACCATTAAAATCTGTATAAACGGGCATTAGAACACATCTGTTAACAATAGCACTAAACATTGATTTAGCTCCAGATTTACTACTTGTATTTCCAGCCATTACCATTGCACAATTATTTGGAATTTTATAACCTCTTAATGATCGTTCAGTAAAAAGCTCATATAATAATCCCATGTGAATTGGACTTAACAAATGTGCATCATCCAATAGCCATACAACTATGGAATCTTTTTTTTGTTCAGATACATCATATAGAACTTTCATAATATCAGGAAATGACCAAATTGTTCCAAGAACTGGTTTTCCATTAATCATAATTGTATCAAATTGTGGAATACCACCAGTTTCTTCAATTGGTTTTAATGCAAGATGGGTCGATACTACTCCAAATTCATATTCTTTACTTAGATAATGAATACTGGCTGTTTTTCCACCACCTGGTGCGCCACATATAAATGGAATACCAACATCAATTCCTTGTGTTTGTAAATGACAGTTCCATAGAACCTCATTAATAACTTCGTGCAGTGCTTTTGAATTTTGAGAATCGTTAAACATTTAGCCTCCTTGGATGATTGTTTAATAAATAAAAATATTTATATCTGTATTATTTCTATATAAAAATTGTGAATATTAAAAAAGTAGAGAGAAGAAAATATGAGAAAACAAACAATTTCTTTAGTAGATCATTTTTCATCCCAATCTTCAGATGTAAAAGGAATATTTAAAGAATTCGCGAAACCTATTTTAAGTAATGTTTTCTTTACGAATCTTGCCGCTCTTCGTTTAGAATCCGACTTTTATGAATTTACAAATGATCGTTGGATGCAAAGACCTACAATTTTTTGTATGGATAACTATGATGAACCGATGTTATATCCAATAATTATGTTGGTAAACAATATTAAGACTTTTCTTGAATTTACACCAGATAGATTTGTACCAACAGTTAAGAATCAAAGAATTATTATTGCACCATATAGATCAACAATTAATAAAATATTAAGTACCTCAAATTCGTGATAATTTTTTAGTGGAGATGATATCTATGCCAGATCTAGACAAACAATTTCAACCATCATTTTTTTCAGATACTGATGTAAATTCAATTCTGAAAGCAGATGAGCAGAAAATCCTTATGATCAAAAAAGTCGCAAAATCTGCAGATTTATATAACTCGTTTAAGGAAGATTTTAGTAATTATCTTACTAAGATGCCGGCAAATGCAGTTAAAGAAAGTTGCAGAAATTTATTAAATAAGGACTTAATATATTTGGGAGTTGCTAAGACTAAACCAGACAATGTAGTTGTTAGACCAATGATAACAACTACTGATAAACTTGCTGGGATTATTCTAGACTCTCAACAGCTTGGAGTCGATCCAACGACTGGTATTGCTGACTCAATTGACGAATGTATTTACGCAACGTATTTTGGACTTGTTAGATCTGTTGTTTTACTCAACAAATCTGAAATTAGACAGAATAAGGACCTTCATAAATTACTATCTACATATTTATATTTCCTGTTTTTGAAGGTGATTGGTTCTGATAAATTATATTCCGAAAAACAAAAAGCGTTAGTTCACATGTTGTCTATTTATATTTATTATAAACATTATCTCAAAGAAAGACATTCTTATATATTAACAATTTTACAAAGAGATTATGAAAAGTTTATCGGCAAAGAATATATTGAAGAGTTCTTGCCGGTATTAGAGAATGTACAAAATTATACATCTCTTAAAGAGTTTCCAAAAATGCTTATAGATACAAAAGTAATAAATGAATCACCAAATGTTATGATAATGTCTCTTTTAAAAATGTTAAAACCAATGGGATTTTATTCATTGGTTGGTCCATTAGACTATTTTATTCCTCTGGTTATTACTACAAAATATCCGGTTGAATTTATAGGAGCTAAAGCACCAACAAATGATAAGATTCAAAATGCAGTAGAAGATATTATGTCAAAATATATTGATTCAATTTCATATGATTTGACAGCTGTTGGAAAATTCGAAGTTAAAAATATTTAGATTCTATTCTATAAGGAGGATATTGAAATTATGTCATTGTCTAATGCTTTTTATCTTGAAGTTGCTAAAGGTAATGTAACTGGTTACACCGCGAAAGAGATTATTGGTTTGAATGGGGCTGTTGCTGAAACTGAAGATGTTTGGAATCAGGGTGGTTCAATCACTCAGGTTGCTACCGCAGCAGTTTTGTATATTTCATCAACAAATGTTCTTGATGTAACTCAGTATGTTACTGTTACAGGTCTTGATGACAATTATGATGAAATTACTGAGGTAATTGGTCCATTGACTGGTAAAGTTAGAGTTGCTGGAACTGTACCTTTTTTGAGAGTGAATAGTGCAACTATGTCTACAACACTAGGTAATGCTGGTGTTACAACTGCAGCACTGTTATATGCATCTTCATCTGATGCTGCAGATGTTGGTCAAATTGTTACAGTTACAGGTCTTAATGCGGATTCTGAAGTAATTACTGAAACATTTACTCTGAATGGCCAAACTAAAATCACTGGAACGAAATATTTCTTGAGTGTGATCAGTGCTACAATATCTGCCGCAGCAGCGGGTACAGTTTATGTGTATTTTACAAGTGCTATTGTAACTGGTATTCCTAGTGTTACAACTACAATACAAGCACTTATTCCTATGGCTCTTGCTGGTAAAGTATATGTATTTTATGCGGTTGCTGTTGATGCTGGTGGTGTTCCAACCAATCTTGCTAAAGTCCAGGCTGCTATTGACATTGCTACTTTACAGGCATATAATGCAATTTATACAGTACCAAGAAACAAAAACTTATATATGACAAGTTTGCGTTATCGATCAACAGCTGCAGCAGGAGCATTTGATGTTATTTTGTCTGTTATTAGAAAAGTTTATGGTGGATCAAATGAAACAATTAAAATATTAAAATATGTAGATCAAGCAACAACAAAATATACAGATGGTCAAATGATATTTACTGATCAACCTGTTATATTCCCAGCTAAGTCTGAAATGAGAATTACTGCGAATCTTGCTGGTGGTACAGCTCTCAATCTTACGATTGAATCTAATTTTGTTGAAGAGGTTATAACCGCTGTTCCTAATACAGTATCAGTTATGACTAAGGTTGAATATCTCGCATATCTTGCTGCAAGTGGTCCGGCTACATTAGCTACCCAGAATTATTGGTTGATTGGTCTTGATTCGCTTCCAAGCGTAGCACCCACGACTGTAAATCTTGATGATGTTCTGACTACGATTACTGGAGCTGCACTTATTTATACTGTTGCAGCTGACACTGAAGTTGCTTTTGATATTTCATATTTCACTAGTGGTAAATTAGTATTAACTGATAAGAAAGCAGTTGTAACTATTTTGCGTTGCGTTGATAGCACTGCCGCTGTTAAATATGTTCTTGCACCAGTTAACACTTTGTTTAGTCTTGGTAATGTTAAGAAAGTATCTTATTTGAAAGTCTAAATTCATAATTTATAGGAGGAATTTAAAATATGTCATTACCCATTACAGTTGTTAATGATTTTTATCTTGAAGTTACCAAAGGAAATATTGCTGGATTTGTTGCAAAAGATCTTTTGGGTATGAATGCTGCGGTTGGTGGAACTGAAGATGTTTGGAATCAGGGTGGTTCAATTACACAAGTTTCTACAGCTGCTCTTTTATATGTTTCTTCTACAGCTGCAGCAGATGCTGCATTGGCTGTTGTTATCACTGGTCTTGATGCCAATTATGATGAAATTACAGAAACTATTTTAACTGCTACGCCGGATGGACAAATTAGAGCCGCTGGTACAAAGGCATTTCTAAGAGTCAATTCTGTAACTATGGCTGTAGCTCCAGCTGGTAAAGTTTATGTATATTATGCAACAGCAGCTGGTGTAGGAACTGGTATTCCTGCCGATGCTACTAAAATACAAGCAGCTGTTGATATTGCTGGAACTCAAGCATATAATGCTATTTATACAGTACCAAGAAATAAAACTTGGTATATGACTGGTTTGCGTTATCGTTCAACAGGTTCTGTTGCTACACATAATGTTATCCTTTCTGTTATTAGAAAAATTTATGGAGGATCAAACGAAACTGTTAAAACTGTGAAATATGTAGATTTAGCAACAACACTTTACACAGATGAACAGATTCAGTTTGTTGATCAGCCAGTTATATTCCCAGCCAAATCTGATATTAGAATTGCTGCTGGTCTTTCTGGTGGTACAGCTCTTGACATTGCTATTGAAGTAAATTTTGTTGAAGAGTCCGTAGAAGTTACACCCTCAGTTGTTACTGTTATGAATAAAGCTGAATATCTTGCATATCTTGCTTTAGGTCCTACACTAGCTTCTCAGAATTATTGGTTAATTGGACTTGATGAACTTCCAGCTACACTTCCTACGACTGCAAATCTTGATGATGTTGTAGCTACGATTACTGGATTGTCAACTGGTTATACTGTTGCAGCTGACACTGAAGTTGCTTTTGATATTGCATATTTTTCAAGTGGTAAATTAGCAGTAACTGACAAGAAAGCAATACTAACGATTATGCGTTGTATTGATAATGGTGGTGTTGTTAAATATGTTCTCGCACCAGTTAATACTTTGTTTAGTTTAGGTGGTGTTAAGAAAGTGTCTTATTTGAAGGTCTAAAAATCTATAAAGAGGAAGTAAGGCTATTAAACCTTACTTCCTCTTTATCTTGAGAGGGAATTATGATATCAATAATTAAATATTTTAATAATCCAAATTTGATTTGTGAAACAACAGAAGATATTCCAGTAAAAGATAAAACCTTTTTAAGATGTGCTGTTACTAAATTTTTTGCAGAAAATCCAAATCCTGATGATAATGATTTTCATGCTTTGGCCGATAAATTGAAAATATCCCCGCATGAGCTAGAAGAGGTAGGATATGAACTACTAACTGGCTTATTAAAAGGTGTGGGTAAACATAAAGAAGTTCCTGTTACTAAATTTGATTCTGAACAGATCAAGATGGGACTTGAAGTAGAAAAAGAGCATACTGATTCACCAGCTATTGCTCAACAGATTGCGAAAGATCATCTGGCAGAGATTCCAGATTATTATACAAGATTAAAGAAGATGGAAGATGAAGCTAAAAAATCAATGGGTAAGAAAGACTAATTATATAAGGGAGAATAAATAAATATGAAAACAGATAACGCAATTTTTGATATGATATTTGAAGATGCTTTTAAAGATATGTGTATGTATGAAGATCAAGAAACTATTATTAAGATTCTTGAAAATTATATTAGTTGTATCGATAATAAGACTTATGACTCACAAGCAATTTCAGATTTATTTGAAACATTAGATTCTTATATTCAACATGGTATAAATATTTATTCTTCTGCAGAAGTGCTTGAGGAAGGTAGAGTTTTAGATGCAGCTAATTCAGCATTTAAATCTAAAGTAAAAGAAGGATCTAGCAAATATAATGTTAGAGATGCTTATGGAACTTTTAAAACTTCTCTCAATGCTGCTAAAGGAATGAAGATTGGTGAAGCTAAAGATGCGGCTAAAATGGTTGGTAGTACTGCTCTTAATATCGGCAAACAAGCAGTTGGATCTGCTGGTAAATATTTAGCGGGTGGATACAGTGCTGCTAATGCTGCTTTAAAAGAACATCTTCTTAAAAGCGATTATTTAAAGAATTTAAAAGATGCAGGTACAAATACTTTTGAAAAAAATAATCCGTATAGAGTAAAGCGTGATAAACCTGAAGAAAATGAACAAGAAGTGCCACAAGCTCTTAAAACCAATGTTACAGGTTTCCGTGGACCGAATCTTGTATTAAATAAAGCTTAGATAATAAAAGGATTTCATTATGATTAATGTAAGTTATCTTTTTGAAGCTCTTGCCGATAATAAAGTTTCTAAAGTTGAGGTCTCTAAAAACTATATAATTCAGGATTTAAAAGATAGACCTCCTGAAGAAGATATTGAAGCTTATCGTCGTAAAATTACATATGATAAGGATGGCAATAAACATATAATTAATCTTGCAATTCTTAAAGGTGGTGGCACTAAAGCTACTTCTGTTTGGCATACTAAAAAGGAAGGTTCTGCAAGATCTATGTTGAGTCGAACAAAGAAAAATGATCCAGAAAAAGTTCATATAAAAGATGATCCAGAAGATGATCATATAAAAGGATAGGTATGATAAGCTTAAGACGTTTATTTGAAGGATTCTTAACAGGATTTGAATATGATTATAATTCTAAGACAGAACCTTCTGCTAAAAACTTTTCAATGTCTAAGTTTTATAAGAATCTTCGACTAAAAAAGGTTATTAAAAAATAGGTGAAAATTATGTTTCAATATTTAAAAACATGTTGGAAACAGGTAGCTACTGTTGTTGGAGTTTTAGCTATTATAACAAGTATTATAACGTTCTATGCTACATTAGCTAAGACAGAAGATCTTAAAAAGGTTGAAGCAAAAGTAGATGCAACATCTCAAAAAGTTAAAGAGATTGTAGTTCAACAAAATGTTTTAAAAATAAATTCAATTAGTGAACAAATGATAAAAACTAGATATTTAATGAAATCATATCCTAATGATAAAGAAATTAAAGAAGATTATAAGACGTTACAAAAAGAAAAAGAAAAAGCACAACAAGATCTTGATGCAAGTATAAAACAATAAAGGAGAACTAATAATGCTCTCTGTAGGATATTTATTTGAAGAAGCACTTATAGAAGAATCAATATATAGTGATACTAAAGACGCTCTTTCCAAATATTTTGGAATTTCTAAAGTCCAAGATTTTATAGACATTTCTAAAAAAGTAGTTAAAGATGGAATTAAAACACTTTCTATAAAAGAGCAAACGGTTTATAGAGGACTATTTGATGATCCAGCTGTCAAAGACTATATTTCTGCCGCTCGACGAGCTGGTGAAAGAGATGGTTGGATAAGAGGTGGAATTGGTGGAGGACTCATTGGTGGTACAACAGGTGCAGCTACTGGAGGTATAATTGGAGCAGCCAGTGGAATGGGTGGTGGTGGAACTACTGCTATGTTTATTTCATTAGGACTTCTTGGAGCTGCCGCTGGAGGTGCTGCTATTGGTTGGACATATTCTAGAGTTAAAAGTCTTTTATCAAAATGGCAGGCAGAAGATGATGTAGTTGTATTGGGTAGAGTTGGCGGTAAAATTGGTCAGACTACTCCAATTGTTAAATCCGATATGTAAGGAGCAAATATGATTTCCATATCTTATTTGTTTGAGAATGCACAAATAGATTTTCCAACTGGTCGTCAGAATAATCATTCCGATTGTGGGAGTACTTCTGTTCAAACCATGTTAGCATTTTATGGTATTGATGAACGACAGGACGATCTAGACAAAGAATTAAAATTATCTAAAGATGGTGTAGAATATTCAAACATGATTAAGTTGTTTAATAAAAAAGGTTTGAAAACCAGCTTTAGCCGCATGAATCAAGATGATTTAAAAAATTTCTTAAATCAAAATATACCTATTATAATTTTAATTCAGGCATATAAGAATAACAATAAAAATTATTCAAAAGACAATTATGAAGATGGGCATTATGTTACTGTAACCGGTTATGATGATATTAAATTTATTATAGAAGATCCATCTTTAAATAATAAAGTTGGTTATATTCCATTTGATGAATTAGACGTTAGATGGCATGGTATGGGTGAAAATAAAGAAAAATTGGATTTTTATGGTCTTGCTGTATACGGCAAAGAATCAAAATATAATCCAACTGAGATAACAAAAGTGAAATAATTCTTTAGGAGATAAATATGAATACAAATAGTTTAGGTGTTGTTATATGTGAAATTATGGGAGATCCATTTTTTAGGAAGACTGATAATTCTGGTGGTAATCGTATAAGAAATATTTTTGGACAAAATAAAACAAATAAGGGTATAACTCCTAAGATGTCTTTGCCACCAATAAAAGATCTAATCGAAAAGTTTAAAAATAGAAAGAAGTAAAAATGAAAAATATAATAAATGATAATGTAACTAAAAAGAAACATGCAATTTATGATAGTGTGAATCTTGAAATTGTAGACACTAATGCTTTAAGATTAAAAGATATCAATTTTACAATGGGTGGACATTATTATGTTTATCCTAATTTAATTGATGAAAATAAAATAGCTCTGGATGATTGTATGGATAAAGATAATATAATTGCTACTTCCATACATGAATTTGTTGAGCGTACTTTTATGAAATTTTATGGTATTAGTTATGAACCGGCTCACAAACTAAGTAATGATGTCGAAGTAATAGTTCGTAAATTTATTGCTGAAAAGCTGCCAGAGCTGGATAAAACTTTTATTAAAGGTCGTTAAAAACTTGACGGATTCGCTGGTGTCAGTTGGGGCTATGCTTTAACTGGTCCGGTTAGTCCGTCAAGTTTGAAGAAAATAAAAAGGAGAAAGTCGTGGCTGGAGGATCATTAATAGATCGAGAATTTATTGGCACTATTTTACCGGCAAAAGATTCAGCACACCAAGGTAAATATAAAGTAAATGTTCCAGAACTTCAACCACATATGAAAGATTCAACTGGAATTTGGTGTAAGAATCATACTTGTAAGAATCGAGTAACACCATCTCAAAATGGTGTTTATGGATCTTACTACCCATTACATCCTGGGATATCAGTGATTGTGAAATTTTTTGCCAATCATATCGAATCAGGATATATTGATAGAATAATTTCAGACGCATATCCTGAAACTTTGCCGTATGAAATAATTGAAAGAGATGATTATTATCAAATCATAAGAACACCAAAACACAATAATTTGATAGCAATATATGAAGGTGATTCTGCTTCTAAAAATGTACCAAAGAATTCAATTCATATTTATTATAATGAAACAAGAACAACCGTAGTAATTGATGAAACAGGAATTAATGTTAAAACCGATGATAATATTAATATCACTGTTGGAAAGAATTGTAAAATAACAGTAACTGGAACAGCAGACATTAAAGTGACCGGTAATACAAATATTGAAACTTCTGCTGATGCTAATATTAAAGCCGCTGGAAAAGTTAATGTTCAAGCTGGTGGTGATGCTAATGTTAAATCTGGAGCAAATTTAAATCTTGACGGAGGATCTGTTGTTAATATTAAAGGTGGATCAGCTATTAATCTTCAAGCTCCAGCAATCAATATGAATGGAACAGCAGCAGCTGCGGGTACAGCTACCGCTGCAGCTCTTGCCGATCTTCCAACATTAATAACAAGAACAGATTATAAATACTTCACAAAAAGCGCAGGGAATTAAACTATGTTAATTAATTATAATCAAACTTTAAAGATATTAACAGAAGATGTTGATAATATTGATACTCTTATCGTTAATCATCTTGGTAGAGTAAGTGCGGCTAATGATCATCCTTCTATTTCAAATAAGTTTAAACCTAAGCCGTTAGGCATTATTATATCCGATTCATACAACAACCCTTTTTTCCCTATCCGACCAATGCCTAGGATAGATTCTGCCAAGATTGATTTATTTTTAATCTATAAAAGATTTAGGGAATTGTATTCTCAATTCGAAGTTACTTTATTACCTTGGCATTTTGTAATAGAATTCATTAAAGATAGATATTATGTATTCAATACTAGACCGATTGATATGTTCTTTCCGGTTAATAATCAAGATGTTATGAATCGGCAAGATCTATGGGATGATGTCACAAAGACATTTATGAAGAATTATATCTTTGATATTAAAGAAGCTATTCATATTTTAGTTGTTGGAGATAGTAATATAGATGTTTATACTAAAAAGTTTTATGAGCTTCTTGGTCGATTTTGTATTGTTCCGAATATTAGATATTTTAAGATAGCAAATATAGATTATGAAACAATTGTTCCTTTGAATATGGGACGTAAGTTTAATCTAAGTTTGACTACGAAATTTGTTAGGAGATAGAATATTATGATCAGTATTACGAAAAGTTTAGGTGCAGTAATTTGTAACAATTTAAACGAGGGTATATTAGATACAATTAATAGTAAACTTGTTAATTCAAAATTTGGTAAAGCAGTTGATAATATTAATGATAGAATAGACAAGTCATTGCAGAAGACAGCACCTGGTAGAGTATATATGGGACTTGAAAATAAAACTACTGACTTAGTTAATAAAGCTAGTAATAAACTTAGTAATTTAAATGATCAATTACATCGAAGGAATTTTAAAATAAGGAGATAAATATGATAGCATTACATGAGATGTTTATTTATTCGATATCGAATTGGGGTGAGAAAACTCCACGATCAACTTATGAAACTGATGGAAAAAAAGATTGGTCGGTTATGAAAGATAGTAATCTCCTAATTAGAGATGAAGGAATTGAAACGTTCAATTCAGAGAATTCTAAGGCGGTGAAATAACTATGAATAATAAATTATTTGGAGCAGTAGTTGCTACTAATTTAATTAATATTAATGAAGGCAATTTTGCTGATACTGCAAGAGCTGTTAATAAAAAATTACCTTCGGTTGTACATGGAGTAGGAAGCTTTGGTAGATATGTTGGAAATCAAATAGAGAAAGCTGGAAGTGGAATTAATAAATTTGGGAAAGATCCAAAAACAAAGTCTAAATATGGTGAAGTTAAGGGCACTTGGAATAATATTTCTCAAACTTTAAAGAAAGCATCAGATGCAAGTGGTGGAGCTGCTCGTAAAATTGTAAGAGGTACTGGAACTGTTATTAAAAAAGCAGGAGAAGGAATAGATTATGTTGGTAAACAACTTGTAAAGGGTGGTCGAAGATGGAATTTTTCTAGAAAACTTTCTGTCATAAATAAAAAAGAAGCTGATGAGAAACAGCAACAGAAAGAGCATGATAAAACATTAAAAGATCTTGAAAAAAAGAAAGAAGTATCAGAAAAACAAGTTGAAACAGATTTAATTCCTGATAAAGTTAAATATAAATTTGGTCTTAAAAAGTCGGTTGATGAAGCAGAAACTCAAGCAAAAATAAAAGATATAAATAATCCTACTCCCACTCCTCCAAAGAGTAAATTTTCACTAAAATTAGCTCCAAATCCGTAAAAATAAATTCCTTTAACTTCTAATTTTATATAGAAATATTATTATTGGAAAAGAATTATTTCTTTTTCATATCTTAGTAGTGGAGGGAGGCACAGTGTATCTGGAAAGTTCGGAAATAGCGGAAGAGCAACCAACCTCAGATTTAGATATTTCTTATAAACTTTTGCATCGATATGCATATGATGCATTTGATAGAGCGTCTAAAAGTGAAAGTATAGTAATTGATTCAAAGATGATTGATCAATATTGGGAAGATTTGAAGCGTCAGTATTTTCTACAACTTAATACTAGGACGCTAACAGTAAGAGGATTATATCTCTTATATCAAACCGCAAATGCTCTTTCCGCATATAATACCAACATATTAAAAATGTCTAATATTCAGTTTCGTTCAAGAATATTATTCCCTTATTTAATATATATTTTACAGCAACATCTTCCAGATTCACGAAAATTTTTACAAGCCACGATTAGAAATGTCTATGATCGAATTAAAAGAGGTTCTGAAAAATTAGTAAATGTTTATGTTAATTCTTTTTATTTAGACCAAGATGTAATTAAATATAATGTTTTATTAGAATTTCTTGGAAATGGATTTAAAAAATTCGATCCACTAACTGTGGGTAATATTGATGCATTTTATAGAAATATGTTTGGTAATATCTTTCATTTTTATTTTATGAAGAAGCAAGATACGAGCAAGATATATACCAACTTTTGGGATATTGAAAATATATTGAGTACATCTAATTCGTCAACAAGATTAAATCTTTACAAACAAGTACTATATAATCTTCAGGTTGATAAGTATTATAAGACCTCGCCGATATACATACAACTAGGAATGAATTACCGTATATTTAAAAACGTAATAGTTAATAATGAATTCCAAGATGTATACATGGCCGCTTGTAATAAAACAAGATCAATATATAAAGTAACTAATCCAGAATATAAACTAATTAAAATGTACAACGCTGATTTAATTAATGAAGATACAATGGAAAAGATTAAGAAATTGCCTACCATATTTAAGTTATTAAAATGTGTTCATATAGCTAATTCTAAATCTAAACCATATAATGATATGATGATTAAACCAGAAGTTGTTAAATCAGTTATTCTTGATGAACTATCTTATCCATTTAAAAATGTATTCTCCGATGGGTATTTACAACCAATATTAACTAGAATTGCTAACAATTTTGTTGATTTGGTTTTAAGTGGCGAATATATCAATTTAATGACTTTAACTAATGTCAGGATTGATCAGATAAGCTTCGTCGAACAACTGAAAAAATTTGTGAAAATATGTATTAATGAAACTCAATCTTAAGGAGTTATTATGATTAGTATTACGAAAAGTTTAGGTGCAGTGATTTGTACTAGCTTAAATGAAGGATTCTTAGACACTATTAAGAATAAAATAAAATCAACCACATTAGATAATAAAGAGAAACAGACAGCCCATGGAGTAATTGGTGATCATAAAAATGCAGAGAAGAAAATTCTAATGTTGGGGTATATTAAAAATCTGAAAAGAAAATAGTAAGAAAATAAAGAGGCGAAAAAGAAAATGGCAGAACCTGGTACAATAACTAAACCAGAGATACAAATAGAATTAAGTGATCGACA
Organism: uncultured Lentimicrobiaceae bacterium; assembly: GCA_964598505.1. Lineage (GTDB taxonomy): Bacteria > Bacteroidota > Bacteroidia > Bacteroidales > WCHB1-69 > CAZRCF01. The sequence goes on from CAZRCF010000001.1 coordinate 47,738, forward strand.
GAAAGCATTAGATGCCCAAATTGATCATCTTGATAGATTTATTACAGATCTTACTTCTCATAAATTATCACTAGAGAATGCAAATAGACAGATCGAACAAATGGCTATTGCTGAAACAGATGCTTCAAAAAGAGCAAAATACTATATATCTATACGAATGAATATTGAACTTCTAACAAAAATATTTGATTCAATTTCAAAAATAGAAAGTATTAAATATAATTATAATAAAGAAATTGATGATGTTATTGTGGGCAAAATTAAACTTATTGCAATCGATATTCGTAAGCTCGAAGAAGCTTTAAAAGATGGTAGTGGTGATTTGGTAGGATTTTTTGAAAAACTGGGAACAGCTATGGCAAAAGTTGGTAAAGGCGAATCAATTCCAGCTCAAGCCGTTATAACAAATGATCCAGAATATAAGTTGTAAAAGAGGAGGTTTTATTATTATATGATTTCCATTATAAGGGCTGGAATTAACCCTGAACAATCGTCTGGAAGTCGGTGTATGAATGGTTTAGAGGATGATACATCTGAAGAACCTGGTATCAAAAGTATTAAACGCATTATTATTATTAAGAAAATAGATCCGGAAGAATTTGAAGATAGGGAGAATGATATGGATAAAAACGAAGAAAAAATTGATATGTCTCCAGAGGAATTAGATGATGCCGAAAACGATCTTCCACCAGAGATAGATAATATGTCTATGGAAGAACTTGGTTTAGATGATTCTGATCTTGATGATATTGATGATGAAAACTCAACCGATAATGAAGGAGAAGATATGACAGAAGAAGAATTGAAAGCTCTTGAAGCGGATGTTCCTCCGGAAGTACACACCATGAAAGATGAAGATCTTGAAGGTGATGAAGATCTTGACGATGATGAAGTTCCCGAGGGTGAATTAGCCGAAAAAGATAAAATAGACGAAAAAGATAAAGCACCCGAAGTTAAAGTAGATAAAGATGATCTTGATGAAGATATAGATCTGGATGCTAAAGTCGATAAGAAAAAAGACAAGAAAAAGGATGATATGGATGACTACCTCTAATATCCCTTCAGATGATAAAATTGATTTGAATCAAATTGTATCTGAATTTATTAACTATGTTAATGAAGATAGTCCTAATTTAAGTACAGACCCGAATATAAAAAGGGTTAAAATTATTAAACCAGATGGACAAGGTTGAAGTAGGAAAGAACCATGTTCATAGTTTATGAACTAAAATAGTTTTATAGAAATAGAAAATGGAGGCGAAATGGCTAGAGCCAAAAAAGAAGAAACAAGTAACACATCTGTAAATTTAGATTCATCTCAATTTGATGCAGCACCCGTAGATTTTGCAGAGAAGTTAGGAACTGCATTTGATCACGTTATAACATCACAATATGGTTACGCGAGAGCTCCAAAACCGTATATTACGCCTTTTGGAATTCAACACTTAGACGCCTTGTTGGGAGGCGGTATAATATCTTCAGCACCTGTTGTTCTGAGTTCAACTCCGGAAACAGGTAAGTCAACTTTTGCTTTTCAGTTTGCCAAAACATTTCAGACGCTTTATCCAAATTCAATTACTGTTTATTTGGATGTTGAAGGAGCAGCTAATGCTTCCGGATCAGTAGGGGCGGATGGTGTTGCTAATAACGCATCAAGAATGCAGATTTTTGCAATTGATGAAAAGAGATTTCGTTACGAACCAATTATTATTGACATATATGGTTTCTTTAATATGATTGAAACTTTAGTTGGAATTAAGAAAGCATTTGAAGAGAAGTTACAGAAAGAGTTTAAGATAATGATTATTTGGGATAGTATCGCTGCAACACCTTGTTCTAAACTTGCAGAGGTTGATGATCCAAATCGCATAATCGGATTACGAGCTCGTCAATTATCTTTTTGTATTGAAAAGTATGCACCCTTATTAGCATACAATCGAATTACTTTCTTAACAATAGATCAGGTTCGTGCAAATCTTCAGTTAGAAGGGCAGTATGTTGCGAAAGAGAAATCTGTGGGAACATGGAATGATTATAAAGCTGCATCATCTATTATAGCTTTTAATCATAAAGTTGGTCAATGGTTATTTCTATCGAGAAAAGCAGCCATTAATCCAAGTGATGGAATGGGAATTACTGGTTGGTATTTGGGAATATATACTGAGAAAAATAAACTTGCACCATCACAGGAAGCAATTACGTGTGTATTTGATAAGCGGACAGGTCTTCATAAGTTCTGGAGTGAATATACTTTCATGGCAGAAATGACAAGATCTGAATTAAAGTATTTTAAAGAAGAAAAGAATCTTTGTTATCCGTTAGCAATACGCAAGTCCGGTCCACAGGTTCATCTTGAATTTATAGATCCAATTACTGGAAATACGCAATATAAATCTGATAACTTTTATCGAAAGAATGCTCTCGATAAATATAATTCAGATGAAGAATTCAAAAAAGCATTTGACTATGTCATGTCCATTTCTGCCGAACAACGAATTACAAATGGATTATTTCAATTACGAAATACTGGAGCAATTGAAGTTAGTGTAGCTCCTGATGAAATCTTAGATGATATTAGTACTCCTCCTGAGAGTGAAATTACTGGTGAAATAAAAGCTGAAGAAAAACCGGAAGTAACATATGAGTCAGTATTTAATTAATTTGGAGATTTAAATTATGGACGTACGATTTTTAAAAGGTATCAGCGAAGCATATGTTATGGATTCTGATTTGAATCAAGAGCCAGATCAGATTTTCGAAGAACTTTATGATGTTGTAAAATTTCTTCAAACATACGATAATGAACTTTATAACGAATTATATGAAGGAACTAAACTTCAACAACAGCGTATACTAAAGAACTATCTTGATATTTCTTTTGAACAAGAAGAACAACCCTTAACAGAAGATATTGTTTTGACAACTGGTGCTGTTATATCATTTATTGTAGCAACAATCTTCGGCAAATCTATTGCTAAAGGAATTACAAAAACTTTATCAGTTATTGGTAAAGCGATGGAAACTTTTGGAAATTGGGTATCCCGTCAAGGGAAATATCAACAAGTTAGATATGCAATAATTCAAGAAAACACTAGAAAATGTTATGCTAAATGTGGTATTCAAAAACCATCTGATATCCATGTGCTTACATACGTTTCGATTAAAGCAGGGTCTGCTTCAGGTGGTGAAAAGACGGTTGCTCAAGGAATGTGTTTGAGAGAATGTTATATTGGTGAATTAATTGAAACTATTGCACTTCATATGGAAAATTATTTTGCATGTCTTAAGAAAACTGGAAGTTTTGATGTAGTACAGAAAACCGATTCTGATGATATTATGAAAATGGTTTCTAGTACTAATGTTGCTGCTGCTTGTGAAAGTTATTATACTGCTGCTAAAGAAGCACTTGATAATTTTTATAAAGTTCTTGAATTAGTTTATGATTCGTATTCTGAAGCTGATATGCGGCTTGAGAAGGTTAATGCTCTTAGAACTAGAATTTATACAGCAAGACAAACTGTCCAAAATATAGGACAAAAAGAAATTCAGAGATATGAACGTCCTGCGTTCAAACCTCAACAGAAACAAAATTCAAATACTAAACCAAATTTTAGGAGGAATTAAAACATGTCAGACGAAAAAATTGTTACCGAAGCTTATGGAACTTCACGGATTGCTAGAAGTCGCATAGAAAAGATGGGCGCACTTAAAGGTGCATTTGCAATTAGTATTGCTAGATCAAGTAAAGATCCATTGTATGAACGAATGATCAAATTCAAAAAAGCATACAAAGTTGTTAAAGCTCAGCTTATGCGTAAGTATGGTATTAAAGGTCAAATGGCTGCTCGTAAGGCTGCTACTTTGCATAAATAAATTTTAAAAATTTGAGGGAGATAGAAATGTCTCCCTCAAATTTGGTTGTTCATAAATTATATAGAAATTATAAATTCTCTGATTTCATATAGAAATAATAGAAGATATAATTTTTATTTAATTAATAATCGACCCGGAGGCAATAAATGACGCAGTTCAATGATTTAATGAAAATGTTAGAAGTATCAGATTTTAATTCTACTCAAGTAGTTGCACAAACAGAGGAAGTTCCACAACCAATTTTTCCGAAAGAAGAAACGCAATCAATTGAATCTTCTTATGAGATCTTGCCGAATCTTCCAACAGATTACGAACCATTTAATATTGATAAATTTACTAAAGAACTTTACGAAAAGTCAGCCGTTAAAAATCAATTGTACAGAGAATCAATTCAGAATATTAGTGCATATGATATTTCATCTGGATGTATAAGAGAGATTATTTATAAATTAAATAATACACCAGTGGAGTCTTTTGCCGATAAATGGTTACCTATATTAATGAGATCAACAATAGGAACTGCAATTCATGAATTTATTCAAAACAATACTAATCAATTTACTGAAAGAGAAGTTTCTTTAAAGATTCCATCAATTAGATTCTCAGGAAGATTAGATAATCTAATTGGTCCAAATATGTTAATTGAAATTAAAAGCTGTCCATATTCAGACTATGAGAAAATCATATCAACTAGAAAACCAAGGCTTACTGACTTTTATCAGTCAATGACCTATAAATATATTTTAGAAAATTATTTAGAAGAAGCAAGAGATCCGAAAATTAAAGTTCGAAGAGGAACATTAAAACCTAAATTTGATAAATATGATATTAAAACAATTCAATTCATTTATGTTGCTCATGATGTAACTGCGACGGATGTAGATTCTTTTGGAGAGATTTTAGAAAGAATTAAGCAATTAAAACGTTTACTTAATTCTAAATCTAATTCATTCTTCTTTATAACTACAATGACTGTAGATGTTACAAATGGAGTTGCTGCTCCATTTCTTGAGTATGTTGATAATAAAATTAAAGCTATAAATGATTATATGAATAAACAACAATTGCCAGATTTAAGTGATCCTTATGTGGATAAGAAAAGTTGTTTCTTTTGTACTTATTCTAGGATATGTGGCAAATAAGATTAGAGGAGAAAAAGAATTAATGGAAAGAGGATTTTAAAATAATTTATTCCCAGAAGTTTAAACACTTCTGGGAATAAAAATATTTTTTGTTTAGGGGATTTTATGATTTATATAAAGCCAGATTATTGTGCTGATCAAGATTTAATATGTTTAAAATGTGAACTTTTTAAAGATAATAAATGTTCATTATTAGAAGAGCATATTGAAACATTACAAAGAGTTAATGATCGAAAGAAACTAATAAAAGAGGATAAATTATGATTAGTTTAAGCTATTTGTTTGAGCAAGAAGAATCTACTAAAGGGAAATATAAAGTCCCTATGATTGAGAAATTAAAAACTCATAAATTAAATCCTAAAACAAATAGGATGAAAAACTTTAGAACTCACAAATATTTATTTACAGATATCCCACCGGAAGAAAGAACTACTAAAAATCTTCCAAGATATTCAACTAAAAAAGCTAAAGTTCGTTTTCAAGATTGGTTAATGATTGATGCCAAAAAGAGACAACCAGATCATAATAGTTTAAGTTGGGGTTGGTCTTCAAATGGAAGTTGTTATGGATGGTCACATAGAGCAATGTATGGTTTTAAAATTGGTGACACTGTAAAATCAGATACAATTGGAAACGAAGGTGGAAAAGAATATGTAATTAAAACAAAAGAACAAGCAGAAGAAGCTGCTAAAAAATTTGCAGATGGAGTTAGCTAATGATGAAACTTTCTTATTTATTTGAAAATTCAAGACAAGCTGGAAAAACTACACAAGCTATGGTTGATCATTTTCAGAAGAGAACAAATTTCCATATTGAATTAGTAAGAAAATATCTTCAAAAGATTATAGATCTTAATGATTCTAGACTTGATAATTATATATTAGAAAAAGAAAAAATGCATGATCAAAGTAAATTTAAAGAACCTGAATTATCTCCTTATATTATTTTAACATGGTCTTATCATCAGAAAGATCTAAATAAGAAATTTAATCCTTCAGAAGATATTAAAACTAAGATGCAAATTGCGAGTTTTCACCATGTTAAAAATAATGAACATCATGTAGAAGCATGGGACGAAAATTCTAAAGTTGATTCTATAAATCGAGCAGATAGAGACACACCACCAGAAAAGATAGTTGATGGTACTAAAATGCCTTTAACTTATGTTGCTAGTATGGTCGCGGATTGGTGTGCAATGTCTGAAGAAAAAAAGACATGTCCATATGAATGGGCAAAAAAGAATATTAACGTTCGTTGGAAGCTCAATAAAGAACAAGAGAAATTAATCTATGATCTTTTAGATAAGATCTGGGAAAATAGTTGGGAGGGGGAAAGTTTTAAAACACATCAGATAAGACTGATGAATAAATGCGAAATTAACAGGAGGATTAAATGTCCGCAAAAAAGAAAGTAGTTCCTGCTAAGAAAGCGCCTGCCAAGAAAGCAGCTGCTCCGGCAAAAAAAAGCTCTAAAAAGAAATAGGTTATAATACGCAATGGGTGAACATTGTGATAAGATTTACCCTCTCCATTGTTGTGGTGTTCACTTGTTGCTTATTTAAATAAAACAAAATCGAAACGCCCGCCTCCGAAGAGACGGACGTTTGGTGAAGTACTCTGTTTATGAAGCAGCTTCAAAATCCGGCGCAGGTTCAACTCTTGGTCTGAGAATCCTTTCGGGTTCTTTTGCAGGAGCGAATCTTACCGAAACATCGTTTGCTGTTTTCTTTGTCTTATTGTAGATCGCATCAGCTTGTTTAAGGATGAACTCCTCATACGCAGCTAACTGATCCGGTTGTATAGCGGCTTTCATGCCACCATAACCGATCAAAGATACCAGTGCAAACTTCGCCACACCTTTAATAGTGAGACCAGATGTTTTTACTAAGGTTGAGCCACCGTCAATAGGTACAAGCGTCATTGCTAACGCTAAACCTGCCAACAAAGGCATTCCTTCGTACACCGCGAAATTTACGACTTTTTTAATTGTTGTATTTTCCATGATAATATCTCCTTTCAAGAGAGTACTTCAATCTGACTGTAATCCCAATGGGTGTCCAGATCTACTAATATAATTTCTATATGAAGATCTTGAATACCAGAAAAATGACATATTTCATATAGAAATTATATGAGTAAAACGCGTATTTTTATATAGAAATAAGGTTTAAAAATGTAATAAAATGGAGGCAAAAAATGAACAATGAGTGCTTTGTAATCGGCGCTTGGGTCGATACCAAAGAAAAAGAATTAAATCTAATTAACGTAATTAAAGATATTAAGAGTAAAGGTTATCCAGTTTGCTTAGTAACACATTGCGCGGTATCTACTAAGATACAAGAATTGGTTGATTATTTTATTTTTGAAAAAGAGAACATATTAAGTCTTAATTGGAGATTAACATTTTGGCGAATGAAAGATGGTGTTAAAGAAGAAAAACCATCATTAGTTGCATACCATGGTGTTGCATGTTTAATGAATATTAGAAATGCAGTTGATTTATTATTAGCTAAAAATCAATTTAAATATATACATTATAGAGAAGCAGATTTAACATATGATTTTGATAAGTATATGGAAGTATTTAAAAATGAAATGTTAGCTAAAGATATGAAATCTTTATTTGTTCATTATCAAGATGAACGATATAGAACTGATATTTTTTCTGTAGATATTAATTGGTATAATACAGTTGTTCCTAGAGTTCAATCTTGGGAAGAATATATAGCCACCCCAAGTTCTGGTAATTTGATTCTTGAATATTGGTTATCTGAACAAATTGATAAAGTTACAAATCCTAGTGATTTTGTTTTCATTAAAGATTTACCAATTGGTAATAAATGGACTCAAGCGCATTATGTTGATTGGGATGCAGATTCTAGGACACCGTTAGATTTTGTTGATGCACCACCTATATTATTCATGAGTGAAAATAGAAAAGAAAGCTTCATGAAAGTTCTTGAATTATTATATAAGAATAGAAAGACAAATCCTCAGATTGTGGAAGTTGGTGTAACAAGACAATTAAGTAATTTGAGCGACGGTGATTCAACAAGTATATGGGCTTGGTATATTTCAAAATATTCTGGTTCATATCATGGTTGTGATATTTCAAAAGATAGTTTAAAGAATTGCGAGATAACTTTACGCAAATATATTGGTAAAGAAAATGATAAATCACAATCAATATTTTTAACTTGTAAGGATGGACTTGAATTCTTAAATAATTATAATAAACCAATTGATTTATTATATTTAGATACTTGTGATTGGGTTAGGGGTTCTTATGAATCAGGAATATATCATTTAAAACTTTTATTGGAAGCTGCTAACAAAATTACAATAGGTGGATATCTTATGTTTGATGATACCTTTGATGTTGATTCATTTGAAGGTAAAGCGGAGATAGTGATACCATATTTATTAGGTGGAAATAATTTTACATGTATTCATAAAGGGTATCAATTTATATTCCGCAGAGATGTCTAAAGGAGTTAATTATGGATTTTAACGAATTGTTATTAGAGGTGTCAAAATTTAGAAGCGAAATTTTGAAAGATATTGATCGAAATTTTGATCTTATAAAGAAAGATAAAAAAGATCTTGCCGCCAAAAAAGAATTAGTAAAGAATATTAAAGAATTTGCGAGTGTTAAGAATATAATACTAACGGTAAAGAAAGATTATTTTAATGCTGCTGTTATTCCATTATACAATCAATCGCTCTCGATGGATCTTTTAAATATCTTTAAAGATTATAAACCTGAAGGTGATATAAAAGATATTGAAGTTGTTGATGAACCTTCTAAATATATTATAAAATTATATATTATATTTGGCGAAGAACTTATCGATAAATTTTCTGCAAGAGAATTAACGGCAATTCTCTTGCATGAACTTGGTCATAGTTTTACATACACTTCTAATTTACCAAGAATTTTATTATCATTATTTCAGAAAAGTGTTGGAATTGTTGGAGTAACATTACGATATCCGCTCTTATGGATATTTAATTTAATTACAATTCCGGCTTATTTGGCATCAACATTGATTATTATAACAGTTGTAAGATCGTTAACTTTTATAGAACACAGAAGTGAATATAAAGCAGATCAATTTGCTGTTAAATATGGATATGGTGATGAAATGGTCAAAGTATTATATATACTTCACGGCAAAGAAAAAGAAGAGGCTTCTAAGGAAGCTTGGTGGAAGAAAATTTGGAATTTTATTGAAGATATTTTTTCACCTTCATCACATCCAACAAGTTCAAATAGAATTAAAGAAGTTAATACGCATTTAATAAACGAATATAAGAAACTTTATCCAAAGTTATCAAATGAATTAAATATAATTTTAAAAGATATTACTAAAAGTTCATAAAAGAAGTGAGGTGATATAGGTGAATATAACCGGACAAGGACAATATTCAAAACAGATTGCTGCACTTAGAGATCCCACAAAGATTGAAAATATGCAGCACAAATTAATATTTATATATCCAATGTTATTTGCTGATAAAATTAAGGTTCCGAATAGCCAATCTTTTGAAGCCTCAATGAGAGATTTTCTCTCTGTTACTTTTTTATCAGATATATTTATTCAAAATACATTTAATACTATTCAATTGGCTAATCAAATTCGACCACTTTGGGATGAAAATAGACAAGCTATTGATCCAACTTTAGCAATTGCAAGAGCAACAAGTAATCAACAATACGGAGTTTATACTACTCCAACAAGTTCACAATATCCAATTGGTCCAGAACATCAGGGGACAATTCAACAAAAAATTAATCAAAAAACGGCGGTTATTCAACATCTTCTTAAAACCGATCCAAAACTTGCTAAAACTCGACCTTTTATTGAAACAATTACTCTTGGTAATATGATCGATGTTCCTGTTATTGTTGGGACAGCTCAATACCCAGTTGATACACTTACTTTAATGTACGTATTAATTGCAGCAATTGGATTAAATAAAAAACTTACAAGTGAAGCAGATCTTGAAGTAATTTTTGATGAACTTGAAAAACTTGATGAAAGGAAATATTGGAATCTTTTAACAAACATTACTAGAACTTCAAAAAATCCAGAGGATTTAGCTGATTGGTTTCGTGGAAAAATATCTTCTGGTTTAACTACACTTAGTAGTTGGAAGAAAACTCCTGCAATTGTTTCTAAGACATCTAGAAATTGGGCAGTGGGGTTAAATAAAAGAAAAGAAAACCCACCAGAATTGGGAAAACAAAACCATCAACTTGCTCCATTACTTCTTAATAAAACTGATTTAGATCAAACTAAATTATATTTTAAGTTTGTTTTAAATCCAGATTTTGCCAGAACACGATATGGAATTGATGCTTCAAAAGGTGAAGATAAATTACAAGATTTATCTGCTGTAAAATTTAAAACAGAATTCACTCATATTAAGAAAATTACATTGGCAAATTTCTCAGAGTATGTTGGTTCTGTAGGAACATCACTTTTACATTCTGTAACAAATCTTATATCAACTGGGATGTCAGCTACTGCCGATATATCTAAATTAAAAGCCGAAATAATTGATACGAATATGTTTGAAAAAATTGAACCACATTTAGATCAAATTCTTAGTGGAATTGATATGGGATTGAAGAAAAGTTCTATAGAGTCTTCAAGAAACAAAATTAATATTTTAAAGGAATTATGTAAAATTCCTTCCGCAGAACACATATCAGATTTTTCGAAAAAAGGTATTGAAACAAGCGTTGTATTTGGGGATTTTGATTTAGATAAGTTTAAACAATTTACAAAATTCTTTGAACAATTTGCAACTGTTAGCGCTTCATTATCTACAAAAATGGAAAATGAAATTAAGTATTTGTCTAATGAAAATGAACAGCATATAATAATGTCACATTTTGATAATCTTAAAAATGAAATTGGAGATTCAATTAAAGAATTTTTCAAGTATTATCGAGATGATTTAAATACTTCACAAGAAGAATCTCATTTACAACATGTAACTGGACAAGATGCAACTGTTATTAATGAACGAGGAATAACAAGTTTTGAAACAGGATTAATCAAAATATTTTATTTTATTTTATTAGCACAACTCCAAGCATCATTGTGCAAGTTTATTTTAACTGCAGATGTAGATCTTGAAATGGTTACCAATGAAGTTACTGCATGGCCAAATTATACACTTGTTCTTCCACTTGAAATTGTAACAGCTTTACATGCAGCTGTCATGGGTATAAGTTGGGAACATATGTTACTGGGTGGAAAACCTGGTCAATCATTGACTAGGGAAGATTCACCATTGGACAAAGGAGCTATAAATTCAAGAGGAATTATACAAATTAATGAAGGATATATTAAAGGCATTATTAAATTCATCAGTAGACGCCTTGTTATACCAAATTTAATTGTAGTTGATGCTAAACGCGGAGAAATATATTATAAACTTATGAATCAAACTGATATTAATAAGCAAAAATTATCAACGATTGATACATTCGTTCAATCGAAATTAAATCGTCAAATGACTTCACAATTTTAAGGAGGAATTTTAAATGCAACTATTGGCCGAAAATTATAATTTTGATGCAATGGTCGAATCACAGAACGCATTGCGGAAGATCCAAGAATCGAAGAGTAAGAAAATAAATCATTTAGAGTTAATTCAAGAAGGGATTCAAAAAGCATCTGCTGGTTCTGAATTTTTTGAAGCTTATGATTCGTTATTATGGGAAGGCAAAGTAAAAATTGATATGCTTTATTTTGATCAACTTTTACAAAAAATTGAAGAATCAGAACAAGTTTATGAAGCTCTGGGAAGCTATTTCAAAAATATTCGACAGATTTATGAATTTGTTAATTTGAAACCAGAGATATATGGTAAAGGTTTGGATTACTCACTTCTTGAGAAATCGAATGAAACACAACATCAGTTATTGTCTAATGTTATTTATGAATATTTTGATAAGAATTTTTATTCATTATCAGTTGAACAACGCAAACAAAAATATCTTGAGGAATCTCGTGAACTTGCTAAACATTTGATTTCTGAAGGTACTGAACCAGAGGAAGCAATTTCTTTTAGCACAAAAGTTAGCATTGTTGAAAGTTTATTACAGAAGATTGCATTTCCGTTTGCCGTTTGGTCAAGAATTAATTATCTTACAGAATCAGATGATTATCGTAAAGTTTTCGATCAAGAAGCTTTAGTAGATTTGGTAGATTCTTTTGAGAAGAAAGTACATTCATTATCTAAAGTTGTGAGTGCTGTTGTCTAAAATTATAGAAGTTTATAAGGGAGAGAATATGTCCAAACAAGTTTTATTAATATATGATCAATTAGATAAAAATGTACAATCAGATCCAACACTCTTGACTAAACTACATGGTGAATTGAGTAAGATGGTATCCGCAACATATCAGCAGGCGATGGCTTCTGATGAAGGATATTGTTTTAAATTTACTCTTCCAACAACAGCTGTTATGGGATTATTTACTCTTTTAAAATTAGATCAAGCATCAGTAGGGAGAGCATTTCAATCTGATTGGAAGTTTCCAAATCATGCAGTTATGTATAATGATCCATATTATCAAATATTGTTACTCATCACCTATTATGGAATTCGTCGGAATGACGATCAAATGATTAACAATGCATTATTACTATTATTAGAAAAGATCTGGAATGGTCGAAAATATGCTTATATCAAATATTGTGATAAGCGAATAATGGGTTATTTAGTAAACCACATGGTAAATAAAAAACATAATGTTGCTAGATTCGATACACCATTAGCTCTTATGAAAGATTATTTTGTGCCAACATTGATGAAAAAATATAGACCAGAGATAGCTAGCGATGCTTATAGATTGCGACAATTATTTATGCAATGTTGGGCAAGAGTTGATCAAATGTTTATATTTAATCCAGTCATTGATATCAATACTGGGGAAAAGAGAGCTCAAGGTGGTTTACTACCGATGTATATGAAAGCTAAGGCTGAAGGATTATATCAGTCTACACCAACTGTTATGAAAGGCGATTCAGATGAAGAGCCAGGATTCGATCAATATTCTACAATGCATAATCGCGATAGTATAGTAACATCAACTGCTGATTTTATTACAATGAATTCAAAAGCAACTTATCCTCAATCTTTTATTGATGAAGTTAATAAGAATACAAAAGTTTCATCAAAGGTAATTGAGCAAATGTTAGTTGCTTTGCATAATCATAAAAATTATGATTTGATTCATGATGCTTTAGCGGTTATATTATCTAGAACAAAAGTTGTAGATAAAAATGATATTTGTAATAAAGAATTTGCGAATAATGTGAAAAGAAATATAGTTTCATCTAAAAATACAGAAGAGATACGAAAGTTACAAAAAGTATTATCTATGTTAACTTCTAAAATCTTTTCGGAGAATTTAAGTATTAATTTAGATAATTATGGTAAGGCGCAACAGATGCAAATTCAGAATGTTGTGTTACATGGGTTAATTCATAACTTACAGAAACACAATTGCCAGAATCTTATTGATATAGGTTAAATATTTAATCGGCAAGATCTTTAAACTAGATCTTGCCGATTAAGGAGAAAACTATGGGAATTTTAGATACGGTCACAAGTAGTATTTTTAAGAGTAGTGGAGGATCTATTACTGAAGATTTATTTGGCTATCAAGGAGCTACTTTAATTGGATATTTAGATTCAGTTTTTGCAGCAGGTCAACCACATGCTGATGTTATAAAATATTTTTATCAGCAATTATATCGAGATTTTGCACCAGATATTAATGGTTATACAATGGTGTTTTTTATACCACCACATTTGTCTGGTTATCAAAATAACATAAATTTAGAAGGTCTTGACATGTTGTATGATCAAATTGATCCAAATAGTTATATGAGTACTGTTGGTAAAATTATGACATTTGCTGCAGTTGATTTTACACCTCCACAGAGTCAAGTTAGAACGGAAAGTGTATCTACACGTTCAGGTTCGATACCAATAGCTTCAGAAGTGTCCGAATCAGAAACGTGTTCGATTACTTTTATAGATAATAGTAATCTAGATATTTATATGTTTCATCATCTTTGGGTTGAATATATTCGTGAAATTCTTGAAGGAACAGTCGAACCACAAGATATATATTATGATACTCTTAGAATTAAAGATAAACAAACAGGTAAAATAACTGAAACAGGTGATCCAGTTGATAGTGATTTTTATGGTGCAATTGATTATGCAGCCGCTTTTTATATTGTTAAATATAGACCAGATATGAAAACAGTTACATACATTTCAAAATGTGTTGGTGTATTTCCCCAGAGCTTGCCGAACAAAGAATTAATAGGATCAAGAGCAACTAATGAAATTGTAACTCTCCCATTTACATATTCTTGTAGTGGATTTCGAGAAGCATTATATCATGAACAATCAACTGGTATGTGGATTTTTGATGAATTAGATACAATACTTCAAAGATTTTCCTCTAAACCTAGTGAAGGGTTGTTTGGTGGTTTCTTGGGAGAAGTTCTTAATAATGTTATTGGTCCAACAAGTGGAGTTCTTAAAAACTTAACAAGTAATGCTGCTACTCTTGGTGGAATTACAGGAGCTACACAAACAGGGCTTTCAAATATGTGGTCATCTATCAAAGGTGTAGCTCAACCAAATGGATTTTCTAAAATTTTCAGTGTAAAATAAATAATTTTTTGAGGATAAAAAATGGCATCGACTCTACCAGATCTTAGTTATACAACTCCTGAGGAGTTTGTAAATTATTATTATGAGAAGCTTAAAACAGATTTAAGTGTGTATGATTTACAAATTAGTAAAGTTGGTTTTGTTGGTTATTTTTTAAACCTTCTTGGATATACACATTTTGATTTAAAACAATATTATGATAGTTTATTTAAAGAGTCTTTTGTTGGAACGTCACAGACAGAAGAAAGTCAATATTTACATGCATCAAATTATGGATATATTCCTACTTTTGCAAATGCTGCAAATGCTACAGGAACGCTGCAATTTGATATGGTTAATTGGTTACCTAGAAGACAATCTAATGTTGTTAGAAGAGAAGTTATTATAGGTTATAATACAACATTGGGAGAATATACCCCGTTATCTAGTACATTTAAATTAGAGGATATACAATTTTCAATAGATTCAATCTATAAATTTGTCGAAATAGAGGATAATGGTTCTTATTATTATTATACAGATATTATAACTTCAGATGGTACAAAAATTACTCTACCATCATCATCATTTTCAATTGTAGTCCCATTATATTCTACGACACAATATACCAAAAAAGAAATTTCGTTTGAGATCAAACCATATAATTTTGGTTCGTATCAAACATATTATTTTGGAATTGATTCAGGATACTATATTTCTGATCTTGAAGTTTATGTGACAGAAGTAGGATCAACAGTCGAAGAACAATATGATATCAAATATACGAAATACCTTGAAAAGGGAAATGACAAAAGTGTTTTTTTAAGAAAAATAACATCGATAGATTATGTTATTGAGTTTGGTTCGGGTGTTCGAGGAAATTGGATTTCTGGTGCCAGTATAAGAATAGTTATTAAAACAACAAGAGGAACTGCTGGAAATTTAATAGATAAAACAAATCAAAAATTGCAGATTACAGGTAATACTTTATCATTTGATTATATTCTTGAATCAACAAGTCTTTTAACATCTATAAATTCAACAGTTTTACAACAACCGCTTGTTGATTTTGATTATGCTGAAAGTGGGCGCAATCCACTTAGTGGAGAAGATTTACGAGATGCAATTGTGAATTTTATACAAACTCGTGAAAATTTAATTAGTCAGCAGGATTTTTATAATATTGCTGCTGATTATTTTGATGATTTTAAATTTCTTTTTAAGAAGTTTAATATATATGATAATATTTTTCATCTTTGTAGATCTTTTAGAGATCGAAATCAGACAATTTTTTATACTACAAATCATACAGAACAAGTAATGAATTTAAAAATAACATCAGGTTCAAGTTATGATATTACTGCAACTCCTTTAGCTGGAACAGGAACATTAGTATCCGGAGTATATGGATATTTCGTTATATCTATTGATGCGTGGGGACATTCTGAACCATCTAAAATAGTTCAGGCAACTGTAAATAGTGGTGCAGGAGAAAATTCTGTTACTATTACTTGGGATATAGTTCCATATGCAACAAAATATCGAGTCTATGGAAGAGCATCAACTTTTAGAGATCAATATTGGGAAGTAGATGATGATGGTAGTTTAACATATTCAATTATTGATGATGGAACTTCTGGAACTGCTGATACTGAACCAATATCATATGAATTACAAGAGATATATTATAGACCATTATTTACAATAGAAAGTCGAAACTTTATAAGTCCTTATGTATTTAAAGGAAACACTAGAATGAATTATTATGATGGTTATCTCATGAAAGATCTTTCTAGAATTGAGTTTGCTGAGATACTTCCTGAATCGAGTACACTTGGTACGGGTTTTGATATTCCAATGGTATATCTGAATTTGGAATATGATGAAAGTTCTTATAAAACTGTTGTTAAACTAAAATCTTATCAAACAATAGGAAATTTAGTTTTTTCAATATCTGTATTTGGTGAAAATTTTGATATTGTTGGTAAACGAATGACATGTTTTCCATTACCCCCAGATGTTCTTTGTCCTAACTATTTCGTATACGAATATACTGATGTCGATACATTCGGAATATTTGAAAAAGAAATACAAATGGAGATAAAAGGAGGAACTGCAAGTTCGATCATTACTAATAGTATTGAACCATATACAATTGGAGCAGGAGAAGATATATTAAAAATTAAATGTAATGACATCTCAGAAGGATATATTGACTCATTTATTACTGTTACTCTTACAACTGGAGTTGTAACTGCTACTCAAATTGTAACAGATATAAATAATACTGTTGGTCTTATAGGACTTAATATTGCCTCTGTTTATGTAGATGATGATGGGAATAATAGAGTTAATATTACACCACCAAGTGCAACTGTTACTAATGTTTTTATTGGTGAAACCTCAACATGTTTATTTGTTCTTGGACTCACTGGAAGCGATACAGAACCTGCTGCTTTAAATGGACCAATAACATCTCTTAAATTTGTATGTAGAACCAATAAATTTTACCAATTAATAGATACATCAGATCAATTAAAATTAATGAGATATAATTCCGGTGATGATTCATATATTATTAATGTTCCAGTTGTTGATGATATTACGTTTGATACAGATCCAGATTATTATCTTGATAAGATTAAAAATTTTATTATAGATTCATCATTTAGTGAAAATAGAATGATTACGGACAATGTTCAATGTAGATTTTTAAATTCATATATGATTGAATCACCATTTATAGAATCAATATTTATTCAAAGTGGAGAAATATTTTCTAATAAAGAATATGAATTTCTTGGCTCCGTTATTGAAACCCTATCGTCTCCTCCTATTGTAGCTTTAAATGGTTCTCGTTATCGAGTTTCTACTTCTCCAGTTGGTGGAAGTGAATTTGAAGGACATTCTAATGAAATAGCATCTTATATTACTGGTGCATGGGAATTTTATTCACCCATACTAAATGATTTCATTTTAGATAGTAACACAAACATTTATTACAGATGGAATTCAAATACTTCAACATGGGATAATATTCCAAAAATAATTTTACCATTATGTATGAGAATTGAAGCCAAAGCTGATAAAACTTATACTCAGAAAAATAATATTGATATAGCTACTGAAAGAGAAAATTTAACATTATCTATTGCTGAATTCTTAC
The DNA here is from genome assembly GCA_964598505.1 of uncultured Lentimicrobiaceae bacterium. Taxonomy (GTDB): domain Bacteria; phylum Bacteroidota; class Bacteroidia; order Bacteroidales; family WCHB1-69; genus CAZRCF01. Next base: position 65,615 of record CAZRCF010000001.1, read on the forward strand.
AAAAAGGATTTAGCGGTTCTAATATTATATTTTATAATAGTTTAATAACTGAATTCGTTCATACTGGTAGAGCTTTTATTAAATCTGTAAAAGTTTATGTTACAGATTCTTCGAATGTTCCAAATGAAATGGATAATGGTATTGAAGTTAAAAGTGATAATGATATTTTTGCTGGTTTAAAAGATAAACTTGATATTGTTAAATATGTTCCACCAATGATATATTGGGATGTTGATAATATTGATATTGTAATTAATGTTGAATAGTTTGGAACCGGCAAGATCTCTTTAAAATAATTTTATCTAGATCTTGCCGGTTAGAAAAGTGGAGGCTAAAAATGATACAAATTCCTGGGACAAATACACAACCTGGTGTTATTATTAATCCAGCTGTTGTTAATAATATATTACTAAAACAAGATTACAATACTTTGAATATGCTTCAAGAAACAAATGAAGTAGATATTAATGATTATAATGTTAATGAGTGGATGAAATGCAGACAGAACCCTCTTTATTTTATACTCAATTATGTATACTTTAAAGAATATGGTGGTAAACAACTTTATTCGAAACAGTATATGCATAATAAATTAAGACGAGTTATAAGAGTAATATTTCGTCATCATATGGCTATGTTAATGGCCTCGAGACAGTTAGGGAAATCAACAATTTCATCTGCTATCTTAGCCTGGGCTCTTATCTTTTATCCGGATAATAGAGCCGCAATCTTTAATTTTCAAAAAAGTGCTGCACAAGAAAATCTAAATAAAGTTAAATTTATAATTAAGAATCTTCCACCATGGTTGAAGATGACAGTTCCTAATGCATCTAGAAGCGAAATTAAGACTTATTTAGAATTAAAAAACGGATCAAGAATCGATACATTCTATCCTTCAACAACAGCTTCACCGGATACATTGTCTCGTTCTATATCTGTTCCAATTATTTATATTGATGAAGTTGCATTTATTCCTCATATGCAGGAAATATATGGATCTGCACAACCTACTATTTCTAAAGCTAGAGAACAAGCTATTAAGAATGATTATCCATATTTTATTCTAATGACTTCAACCCCAAACGGTGTTGATGATACTGGAAAATTTTTTTATGAGATGTATGATAAAGCAGTTGAATCAGATAATTTATTTATAGCGGATAATGAAACTGGAATCGAAGATTGGGCAGAAACAGCAGGAAATATAATTGACGATGATTCTAAGAATAGTTTTATAAGAGTTAGATATCATTGGTCTGAAGATACTTCTAAACAAATAGGGTGGTATGAGCAACAAAAGAAAGAGCTTAATTTTAATACAAGACAAATTAATCAGGAACTTGACTTGTTATTTGTTGGAGGAACAGATTGTATCTTTGACGATGAGACACTTCAGAAGTTTATTTATGTTAAACGTGATGCTGTAATTGATTTAAAACATCAAGCTAAATTAGATATCTTTCAAACTGATTTTGATCAGAAGGATTATTATTTGGTTGGAGTTGATACTGCAAGCTCTATTAAAGGAGCTTTTAATGCTATTGAAATCTTCACTTATAAAGATTTTAGACAAGTTGCAGAAATGAATGTTCGATTAGCATCTTCAACAAAATATGGTGAAGTTCTTGATGATTTATTTAAATGGTTATATAAGATAGTTGGATCAAGAATTATATTATGCATTGAAAATAATACAATTGGAAAACCAATTATTGAGCACTTACTTTATCATGTTAAAGATTTTAATTACATGCCGTATATTTATAAAGATTTTAAAAAGAGTGAAATACCTGGTCAGAATATTGATATGCAAGATCATGAATGGGGAATCAACACGAACACGCGTACAAAAGAGCTTATGGTTTCTTTGCTTTATGATTTATTAAAAGAAGATCCGAGCAGATTGAAGTCGCAAGATTTGATTGCACAAATGAGTGCAATTCAAAGAAGTAATCGTGGGACAATTCGTAGCTCAGGTTATAGCGATATGTTTATGTCAAGTTGTTTTTGTGCTTATGGCAGGAAAATGACAGAACTTCAGATCTTGCCGCAATTAGACTATTCGAATGTACAAATTTCACAAAATTTCTTTAATAGTATTAAATCTGCCGCTGACATGATGAATACAAAGTTAATTATTAAAAGTGATAATAAAAATCAAGTTAGTGAATTTATTAGTAGACCAAGAACTGTTCAAGAAGATGATGCTATAACTCAACAATTCCATCAACAAGCTAACAAACAAGAGGGTGGAATGACAAATGATGATTGGAAAATTTATATGCCAATTATGACTGATTTTTAATTAATCTATAAAGAGGTTATTGATTATGGCTGGTCCAAATATACCAGGATTAAATGAACAAGTTATGCGACAAATGATGCGACAGAGAAGTAGTCGTCAAAATGCACCTGTTAATTCTCCTGCTGGAGGATTAGCAGAAGACGAATATATGAATTATAAAAAAATGGCAACACCTGCTATGAAAAAAATGATGTGGCCATCTTTGGCACTTTCGTTAATTACTGACCCATCTATTAGTGGAACTTTTGCAAAAGGTGCAGGAATGATTTCACCTGCTGCTGGAAAGTTTTTGGGCGCAGCTGGTGGAAATCTTGGACCTTTGGGCGCATTAGGTTATCTCGGACCAAAAGTTATTTCAGAAGGCTTAAAGGGTCGAAGACATGCCTATGAAAAAACACAACCACGGATGGGTGGAATGGCTGGTAATACTTTGAAAGGTCTTGAATTAGCTAGTTCTATAGATTACTTAATGAGACTTCCAGGTTGGGCCAGTGTTCTTGGGGGAATGTCACAAAAAACATTATTAGGTAAGAGTCCTCGTATTGCAAATTGGTTAACAGGTTCTGCTGGTAGTGTTATGGCAGGAAAAGGCAGTCAAGCTGTAGCAGGTGGTGGAATTTTAAGTTCACTTTATAGTGGATTAAAGACAGGAGCTGATAAATTAACTCGAGGACAAATTTCTAGTGCTATGTCAAATGCCGCTAAAAAAGGTGGTATAGGTGGTGCTGCGGCTAGTGGAGCTGGATTACTTGATAAAGGAATATCTGGATTATTAGGTTCACCAATGGGTGTGATGATGGGAATGGCAGGACTTCAGGTCGGGTTATCTATTTATAAATCTGTTAAAATGGCAAAACTGACACCAACTAGACAAGCACCTGATAAGTACGCATCAAAATTTTATAATCCCAATCAAACTAATGCTTCACTTACTAAAATTTTAACTATGAATCCAGCTGCAAGAGATCCACAATCAATGGGATTTGTTCTTCAGCAGAAAACATTTATGGTCCAACAACTTATAGTTCAAGAGTTGATGAGACTTAATATGCAAGTTGCCGGCTTTAGAGGAGAATATCATACTGAAAATGATTTTGTTCGTCAAGAAAAAGAAAAAGGCGAAGGTAATTTTAGTGAAAAATATGGAACTGATGTTTATGGTGAAGATGATCGTGGTGTTATTATGCGAGGTCTTGATAAATTATCACACACTGTAACTAAAGCTAAAAATACTTTTGATCCTTTCACTCAATTGACTAATTTTGCATTTGGATTATTACGCGGCAAAATGATTTTACCGGGAACAGAAGTAAGTAAAATTGCAAAGATATATGGTTACGATAATGAATCTAAAATGATGAAAGAAAGATCAGAATCATTTGGAACCGCAATGGACCAAACTAGACTTTTACACACACCTGGTAGATCCGTTCTTGAAATGGCACAAACCTATGAATCAAAAATGATGGCACTTGGTGTCGCTCAATTTGATCTTAATAGATATATGTTAGCTGAATTAATGACAATTAGAATATCTGGTTATGGTATATCAGAAAATATTCTTCATCGGAAAGAGCCGGGAGTTTTTAAACAGTTTATGACGGATATGTTTGAAAAACTTAATCCTATGAATCTTCCTGGTGTTAATGCTATTTGGAATCTTGGAAAAGCAGCAATCAAAGGAATAACATCTGTTCCAAAATTAGCTGAAAAAATGTTTGCTGGGGCTCAAAAAGGAATTGCAGGTGGTATTTCTTGGTTGGGTGGAGAGAGCTATACTTCTATGAGAGATGATAAAGAATTACGTAAAGCATCAGGATTAGAAAAAGATTATTCACTTCGGTCACAAGAATATATGGCAATTGGATTGCCCGCAATTCAAGCAGAAATGAAACAAGTTCAAGTTGAACAATTAGAATCACTTCGAAATTTAGTTGAAATTCAAACGCAAGTGCTTGAAATATCTGGTGGAGGGCATGCGTATCAGGCAATAACAGGAAAACAGGGATTATTAGTTTGGGATTCTGAAATGCAAAGATATTTAGCACCAGATGAATTAGATAAAGCTAAAAAAGGTCGTCGAACAAAGATGGCTGGTGTTAAAGAAGAAGCTTTTAAAGAAGGTCCTGTTGGTAAATTGATGTATATGCTTGATGCATTTTTTAATCCTAATAAAGCTGCTGGTTTTGGGAGAGGTAAAGCAAGACAACAAAAATATGAAGATTTTATGGGTGGAATAGAACAATCTGTTTTTGGTAAACGGAAAACACTTAGATCATCAAAACAAGTATATGCAGCAGAAATGCCAATGACAAGCTTACAACCAACTACTACAACTTTAGAATCTTCACCGGAAGCAGAAAATCAAAGACGACAATTCGCATATGAATTGACCAAAAAAGGACAAGAAATATTAGCAGGTCTTGGAATGACTGCTATACCTGCACTTGGAGCAGCATTAATAAGTTTACCAATATCTGGTCTTATTGCAGTAGGAGCATCCCTTAGTTATCTTCTTGTAAGATTTAAGCAAAAGAAAAAAGTAGCAGAAAAGATGAAAGCTACCATGGGATATGCAACCTCTGAAGAAGAAATATTTGCAAAAGTTTTTGCAGAAGCAGGACTTTCAACAGCAGATCAAGTTGCTAAGCATGGTATTGGTGAATTAGGAGCAGGTGGACGCATAAGTGGACTACCGGAATCTCCACAAAATAAAATGCTTAAAGAGCTTCGAATTATTAAATCATATCTTGGTGATAGTAAAAAGAATAGTATTTTTACATTATTGCAACCAGGGACACCTGATATTGCTGAAGTGACTATTGTTGATAGTGTAAATAAAAAACCAGTTTTTATTGGTGGTGATGATCCTAATTCTCATATGGGAACATTATATAATATTCAAGATTATATGATGAATACACAAGGTGATTTATTACAAGCTGTTGCCGGTGGAAAAGCTAAAGGTGGACCTATTGATAAAAATGCACCGGTTTTGGTTGGTGAAGAAGGTCCTGAAATCTTAATGCCAAAATCTGCTGGAGTTATTATTCCAAATAATAAAATTCGTAAATTTGGTAAAGGTGGATTATTAGATTCACTATCAGGTGTATTACCAGGTGCCCACGAATTATCAATGCAAGGAAAACTTGGTGAATTAGAAGTAAAGAAAGAAAAGAAAGAAGACTCTGATTGGAAAAAAGATGTTGTTAATCTTTTATCTGGAATTCTTAAGAAACCACTAAAACTTATTGTAGATAAAAAAGAAAAAGAAGGTGGTATTTGGGATTTTCTTAAAGATAATATTGGAACAATTCTTAAAGGTGGTGGAGTATTATTGACTGGATTACTTGGTAAATTTCTTTGGGATATGCTTTCTGATGAAACAAAAGAAAGTATAAAAAATGGTATGGGTACTATATTTAAAGGTATTGGAGGATTTCTTTTAGATCAATTTGGAGAAATGTCTTCTTTTGGTAAAATAGGAACATTTGCTATTGCAGGTGCTGGGATTGGTTCACTCGGTGGTCCAATAGGAATTATTAACGGAGCTCTTATTGGTGCTGCTGTTGGTGGTGTTGTTGATAGTATTTATGATATGATTGCAGGTTATAAAAAAGATGGTATCACTGGTGGACTTGATGGTTTTTTAACCGGGAGTATATCAGGGGAATTTGCCAGTATTAGTGGCAATACTGGTAAATGGGTAATAGCTGGTGCTGCAATTGGATCTGTAGTTCCTGTTGTTGGAACACTTACTGGAGCACTTGTTGGTGGAATTTTAGGAGCTACATTTGCAACTATTAAAAATATGATTCTTGAAGGAATTGGTGTTAGTGAAAAAAATGGAATGTTAGCAGGGTTTGATAAATTTCTTACTGGAAGTGATCCTATGGAATGGTCATCAGTTATTGGACCAGCTGGGAAATTTGCATTAATTGGGGCTGCAATTGGACTTCCATTTTTTCCTCCATTTGGATCTATTGTTGGTGGTATAATAGGATTTTTATTTGGTGGTATTGTTGGTATATTAAAAAATTTATTTGTTGGTGGATTTAAACTTTGGGATAAAATCAAAGAAAAATTTCTTACAAATGCAGAAGATAAAGCTACACAACAAATAAATGATGAGTTAGCTAAAGAAGCAACAGCAACACAAAATGGAACTCCTGAACAGAAAAAAGCATTTGCTGAACGTTATAAAAATAAAGAAAAATTGATTGCTGAAAGAAAGTTGCAACTTGAGAAAAACAATCAACAATCATGGGCAAGTTCAGGAACTCAACAAAATATACCAACACAGGTACTTTCGGCAGAAGATAAAGCTTGGCAAGCTGAAAGAAGTAAAATCACATCAATTGCTGAAAGAGATGCTGTTGATAAAAAATATGGTAAAGGTAAATTTAGTAATGTTAATAACGCTGCTCCTGTGAGTGCTATACAAGTTAATAAACCTCAAACTTCCGGTGGTATTAGTGGCGGAATACCTCCAGTTAGTAAATCTTTAGTAACATCTTCAGCTGCACAACCTTCTATTATTCCAACTGGTGGAAATGTTTCAGTTGATCAAGCTTTAAGAGAAGCAGAAAAAACTACTGGTATACCATTAGATATTTTAACTCGAATTGCATATGCGGAATCTAAGCTTAATCCAAATGCTATTGGTCCAAAAACAAAAACTGGTAAACAAGCAAAAGGTCTATTTCAGTTTATGCCAGGTACATGGTCTCAAATGATTGCTGGGTCTGCTGGTAAAAAACATAAGTTTGATCAAAGCACTAGTATTTTTGATCCTAGAGCAAATGCTTTAATGGGAGCCGAACTTATAAAAGAAAATGAAAAATATGCAAAACAAGGACCAGGAAAAGGATCTGTAGTAGATTTTTATGCTATGCATGTATTGGGTGATAAAAAAGGTCCAAAATTTCTTGAAGCAATTCAAAAAAATCCAAATCAATCTATTACAAATGTTATTCCAAATGATTGGATAATAGGTAATGAATCTTTATTTACTAATAATGGTACTCCGAAATCAGTTATAGATGTTTATAAAGAAATAGCATCCAGAGTCAGTCAACCAGTTTCTGATTCTATGTTAGCTAAAGTTGGAAGTGGAGGAGTGTTATCAGCAGGAATTGATACTACTAAATCTAGTGATACTAGTTTTATTGGTACTCTAACATCTTCTGTTTCTAATATTGGAAAACTTATTATGGATTCTGCTATGAAAGATTTTACTGATGATGGTCTTAAAAGAGGGTTTACTGATAAAGGTCTTTTAAAAGAAGCAGGAGGAAGTAATAATATTGTTGGAGCTGTGAGTCCAAGTGTAACAGGTTCTAAAACTGATACACAACATGCAGTTGCTTTAGCTGCTGCTGAAAAGGGTCTTGGTGGTTTAGGACCATCGATTAATTCAACAGCTGTTAAAGATGCTATTGCAAAAACAGAAGCTGTGAAAAAAGAAACAGAAGATGCAGTTGCTGCTCAAAAAACTGATGGATCAAAAAATGATTCTGAATATACAAAAAATATAAAAGCTAGTGTAGCTGCGCGAAATAAACAACGTGGAGATGCAATGAGAGCAGCCGAAGTACGGAGAATGAATACAAATATAACAACTGCTACTCCCGCTTCTACTGTTAATAGAGATGATAAAGGTTGGACTACAGGAGGACCGGATGCTTTCTTAAGAGCTGATTTAGGTTCATTTGCGTCTTATTTTAAAATACCTTATCAAAACTTTTCACGTGGATCACATATGGACAATGGTTTGGCTTCAGCAACATCAGCATAAATAAGTTCGTATATTTTTACCGGCAAGAGTCTTTTAATTATTTCTAATTAAAGACTCTTGCCGGTAAACTAAAAATTAATTAAAAGGAGAAATAATATGATTTCAATTATTAAATATTTAAGTGAAATGTTAGATGATGATGAATCTCACACAGGTCCTTTAGATAATAAATATAGAAAAGAAATGGGTCCAGAATATGATAGAAGATTACAAATGATGAAAAAAGCAAAAACTGGAGAAGCAAATCCAACTAACACTGGTATTGGTAAGAAAATTATTAAAAAAGTAATTCCAACACAACAAGAAGGAACTGAACCTGGAACAATAATAAAACCAATAAAAAAGATAATTGATGCTACTCAACAATAAGATCTTGCTGATTAAAAAGAGTAATTGGAGGAAAAATGGGTATTATAATAAAACCTACAGAACTTACTGGAATGGATAAAGTTATTGCAGCTGGAAAAACTGTGAGTGCAAAAACATCGGATGCTGCTTCCTCTTTTGGAAGTTGGGGAGCAGATATGGTTGGTTTTGATGCTGCTGGAAATTGGAGTGTTAGTAATATAGGTGGAGCGCCAGCTATAACAGCAGCTACACCAACTGCAGCAACCGCGCCTGTTAAAGAGAGTTCTTGGTTATCAAATGCTGGATTAACAATTTCAAGTGGGGCTTCATCTCTTATTGATAAAGCTTCTGGTGTAGCAGGAGATGTTGGAAAAGCTTTTTCCGATGCCAAAGGAATGGTTACAGATCAAACAAATTCAAATAAGAAATCTTTACTTAAAAAAACAATCAATCCTTGGGAAACTAATGAAAATGATAAAAAATATAAAGATCTTTTTCCAATTGGCAGACCTTGTAAATTTAATGGAACAATTGATCAATACCAAAGATTTGGAAATTATTTAAGATCTAAAATGAGTGTTATTGATCTTATTCCAGTAGACTATGGTATTGATTTTGCAAATATGGCAAATATGGTTAAAGGACAAGACTTAAATGGAAAAGATAAGGATGGAAAACCATTAGGAAGCATATATTCTATAGGATATGATGAGCGGATTAAAAAATATGAAGAATTGTGTAAATATCATGGTTTAAAACCGTATGCCGGTATAAGATTATTTACCACTGATGATACAACAGCTAATGATACAATTCAAGTAAATTATAAAGAAAGTACATTTAAAGGAGTAACAGATTCTCTTTCCAGTGCAGGTCAAACTTTTAGAGATATTGCAAATTCAGCTCTTGGAACTAGAACTCAGACACTTACACAAGGAATTCAAAAGGAAGTCGATAAAACTGCTGGAGCTGCGTCTGATGCTTTAGGTGGTGGTGCTGGTATGAAAGCAATATTTGAAGGCGTTGCATCTGTTGGGTCTGATATGGTTTTAAATGGAAATAAAATGACATTTCCTAAAATTTGGCAAGAAACAACATATGATGGAAATCTCAGTGTTAATATTAGATTAGTTTCTCCATATGGTCATCCCAAAGCTGTTAAAGAATTTATAATGAAACCATTATCATATTTAGTTCTTTTAGCGGCACCACAAACAATTAATGGTGTCACATATGGTGGAAGTATTCCTATAACAATTAAAGCATATGGTTTAAATTATACTGTTGTCGGATCAATTGCATCTATAACGTTAAGAAGAGGTGGAAGTGATACAAGTTTTAATCTTTACAAACAACCATTAACAATAGATGTATCGATCGCTTTTCAAACATTATTTAATGCTTTTGCAGTTTATGATCCTACAGTTGTGAAAGGTTTAAAAGCTGATAAAGATATATTTTTAGATCCTAATTTATCAGAAGCTGGATCTTTAAATTTATGGGATACAGCTAATAAAGATTCTATGATGGTTTCTCTTGGTACTATTCTTGCATCTCTTCGACCGGTTCGAATAGTTGGTATGGATACAAATGTTGATCCGCAAGTTTATGGAATGTTTCAAGCACCTTCTAGAACAGATATTCCAGATGCTCCTGGATTTATACCTCTTACAGGAAATTTAGGAAGTTCAATATCTTCAGCAGTTTCTGCTATTGGTAGTGTTGCAAGTTTAGTAACAAATGCTCCAAAATTAATTCAACAAGGACTTTCAAATGCAGTTTACAATACAGCAAAAAGTTCGGTAACTTCAATCGCAGGTACAGCTAGTAGTTGGCTTAATAAATCATCATCTGCTGCAACTTCAGTTGTTAATAAAATAAAAGGAAACTTTCTCTAATAGGAGAATCGTTAATGAGTACATTTGCCGATGCATATTCAAGATATTTATCAAACAATTTTAATTATACAAATAAATATAAGACTTTCCGAAAATATTTTAGAAATTCAATTATTTCTATAACAGACCCAAATTTTATGTCAAAAGCGTTAATTGATAATAAAGATTCTTTTCCAAAATATCCTTATTTTTTTAATGTTTTTGCACGCACAGATTCTATTAATTTGGTTAAAATTTATAATTCGACAATGGATAATACTGGGAATTTAATGGAGTCTATGGTTGGGTCTTCAGAATTAGCGAAGAAGGAATTTTATGATACAGTTCCTTCTTCGCTAGATAGTTTTTTATCAGAAATTAATTTTCAATTTGCATACACCAGTACTCCGATTGATCTTTATAATTATGAATTGATTATAAAATCATTTGTAAATGAGTATCAGTATAGAAATTTTTTTAGTGATTTATATGCCCCATTGTTTTATTCTGTTGACCAAATAGAAGGTCAGACTGCGGGATTAGAATCAAATAGTTTTCTATATGAGTATATTTTGTACTGTACTTTATATAATACAATGACAATTTCTCATAATATTTATCCTAAAATGTTATTGTATTTAACTTATATAAATTCCGAAGCGAATCCAATTGATAGAGTTGATCAACAAGCTATGTTAACTGGATTTTCAACATTTGTTACTAGTTATGCTGATACAATAACTACAGATTTAGCAGTTGTTATTGGAAAATCAATGTATGATTTTCAAAATGTTTCAAAAACAATGTTAAAATATTTAACAGAAATAATTTCTGTGGAACTTTGTGATTCTGTTAATGGTTTAAATCGAGCATTTTATAATTTTTATAATCCTGTTAAATCTTTAGGACCTATTAATTTTTTGGTTAATAATATTACACAACAATTAAATGCTCTTGTTGCAGCGGATCTTGTTACTAAGATTTATACAAATATTAATATTATTGATCAAAATATAATGGATAATAGAACTATAGAAGAAGATAATATATATTCTGGATTTATGGAGAAACTTTCAGAATCTGAATTAAAAAATTATTTATTTTTATGTTTCTTGTATAAGTTCTGGCCGATAAAATTTTTAAATATTTTACAATTATCCATTAAAGAATATGTTGAAACTTTAATCAAATCTTCAAATGATAATGTAATGACTCAAGCCAATTATACTACTATTTTTGAAAATTTTGTTAATAAAGATAATACTAATATTAATTATACTAATTTGAAAATATTTCTAGATGGATATATTTCACCATTAGCAAGTATTGTTGTTGATGAATATGGAAATAATGCTAAATTTACATTCACAACAGGTTCGACTTTTATTACATGTTCTGATATTGATTCATATAATGCTGTTAATATACATGATTATATTTATGCAGATGGTGAATCTTATGAGGTTGGTGGAGATAATAAAAAATACTCAGCTCACGTTGTATCTAAAGTAATTGGAACTCTCACTTTAGTAATTGATAATGAATATACAGGATTGATTTCAGGTACGGCTGTTAATGCTTATAGATATTCATTTTCCCCAACAAATTATCTATATAATGCGTTATCAACATCTTATGTTACTGAATTTTCTTGTATAACATATTATATTTATGTTCTTGAAGAATTTTTCAAATCCACAACTTATAATAATTTTGTTGAAAATTTGACGGAAAAGATTTTTACACAACTGAGAGATTCTGGACATATTGATTATACATTTGATTGGTATCAATATCATGATATTATTGATATTTATTTTAAAGTATTTTTAAGATGGAAATTATTAGATACATCAAAAAGATGTACCCTCTCAACACACGTTAATGCGCATTATAGTTTTACAAAAGATTTAGAGTATGTATATTGCGCTAATATTGATTCATATAATTTAATTGCAGATAATACTTTTATATTTTCTGGTCAAGATACAATTGATAATGCAGTTCAAGTTATCGGACATCAAATTGTTGGAAACAAATATGTTTTGAATTTAAATTCACATTATCTAGGAACAACAACAGATGTTGGAACAAATGATGTTGCTTACTCTTTTTTATCAACAGATAGCTTATTATTTGATAATGTGACAAAGAATCTTACAGGTAAATTATTACCACTATTTTTGACAAATTCAAGTCTAGTTCCTGAATATGATATTAATACCTCAATTCCAAGTGTGGAGGATTTGCAAAATTATTTTAAATCATATTCAAATTCAAATTCATTTGCAAGAAGTATGAATCAATTTAATGAAAATATGATGACTTCAACTGTGACAAGAGAAATAATTTATAGCGTTCTATCAGAGTTCGTATAAAAATTCTAAATTTATATAGAAATATTATTTTGTAAGGTTAGACCAAGGAGGATATTTTAAATGTTATCTATCTTAAAATTATTTGAAGTAACAAAATATGCTGATCCAGCAGAAGCTCCTACTAAGGAAAGAAATGAGTATGTTAAGCAGAGAAAGGCTACATTGCGCAAAATGATAGGGAAACCGGGTCAGAATACTGCTGATTTATTACTTCAATTAAAAGATATTGAAAAAACTAAAAATGATATGGGTTGGGGAAAAACTAAATTTTAATTTTTTAAACTAGAAAAGAAAGAGGAGGCAAATTTGAACATACCAGGACATGGAGGTATTAGAGATCAACGAACACTTTTGAAAGCATTTATTTCAACATTTACATCTGAAGAATTTATGATAGATTTAGTTAGAATTGTTTTACATCCTTCAGAATTTGGTGCTTTCACATCTGAGAAATCTAATTCGGCAATTGATTATATTAAAGATTTTCTAAAAGGATTAGGGGAGACATCCAGAAGATTACAATTGCCAACAGCTAAAAACATTCAAAGTCAAATTCAAGTTGTTAATACATTATTGACTATACGAGAATCTAGTTCAAGTCTTTTGACCTACGAAAATGTATTTCAACATTTAGCAACCAGAGATTTGATGACAACGAAATTAATTCAGAAAGCAGTTGAGACTAAATTAACAGAAGATGATCAATTTAGAAAATTAACTGATACTGTAATTGATATTATTCATGCTTATTATGAAGTGATATCAGTTAGTTCAACAATTACATTATTAGATAATTTACAGGAATCTATTTCTGATAATAATTTGACTCCATTTGAAGCTTTGAAGAATTATAAGGATTTAGTTATTGCCGCTTATAATGATTTATCAAAACTTCAATCATTATCTAAAGCAGAATCTGTTGCTGATTATTTTATTATTTCTGATGAAAATTCCTGCGAAACTTTAGCCAATACTCTTGTTACTTATATTTCAAAAGGATTTTCAGTTTTTAAAACAGGGTTTGATATATTTGATTCTGTTTTAAATGGTGTAGAAAGTTCTAGTGTTCATTTGTTAGCTGCGCCGTCAAATCATGGTAAATCTATTATGTGTATTAATATGTGTAAGAGAATGATTGAACAAAATATCTCAGATTTAGATAAAAAAGATGCAATTATATTTCTTACACTAGAGGACGATATACACAAGTTAAGTAGACGGTTTATTTCTATCTTTGGTAACTATAAATTTGCTGCGATCCAACAATTATTTGCTAAAGCGTATGAAGTAACTAGATCACAACAAATTATGGGAATGTCAGTTGATAATAGTGAACAGTTAGTTACTTCACTTCAGAAGATGTTTAAGATGTTACTTAAAGCAAGTATGTTAAAGGTTACACAGGGTAAATGTAGCTTAATTCTTAAACACGCTAATGAAAATACTTTCACTCCAGGCGATCTTGGTAGATTTATTGATCGTCTAAAAGTTGAAGGATATAAGACGAAGCTCGTGTTTGTAGATTATATTGATACAATGTCGCCAACTACTGCTGTCTTTGGAAATAAGAGCGAATACGACAGTCAAGGAGCAATAGTTCAGGAGTTGAGAAACTTATCTCGAATTCATGGAATACCTGTTATTAGTCCGACTCAGAATCAAAGAGATTCTGAAGATGTGACCAAGTTACAGAGCAATAAACTAATCGGTGATAGTTATAAGAAAATTCGTTACTCTGATTTTATTTATATGATGAGAATGAGAGAAGATAAAAATTTCTTATCAGAAGGAGTTCGAGAACAAGTTGTAACTAAAAAGAAGTCTGCTGATGGGATGCCACAAGATTCTGTTTCCCCAGAAGTATTAGCAATTAGGGATAAGTTGTCTGACGTTCTTGTACCATTAGAAATTAAGATAACAAAATCTAAGGACTCAGAAAAGAATAAATCAAGATTTTTATTATTCTGTAAAGAGAATTTAAGAATTTATAATAATATTGATGAATATATTAAAGATGCACCGATGCTTAAAACTGCGAGCTCATCATTGGAAAGAGATATTGATTTGTTAGTTAATCAGGCAATTACAAGTGTAGTGTCGACTGATTTTATGGAGATGACACCTGCTACTCCTGGATTAGCTGAAGTATTATATACAGAACAGACTAATATTTTTCAAGTAGATGATGCATCAAATATGTTTCAATAAATGATTTTGACCGACGAGATCACTATTCGATCTCGTCGGTCTTTAAAAATGAGAACCCTTTGTAATAAAACCTGTTAACGGTATGCATTTTCAGGTGGGTAAAACGGGCTAACTATATTGTATCCGGGAACTGTGTTTGTCTGATTCGAAACAGACCAGACACTTAAAGTTAAAACAAATTTAAAAATATTTAATGGAGGATTCTACATGTTACGTGAGTTTGTAAAATTGGTCGACGAGGCCGTGGATGACGGATTCAACAGGGGTCTAAATTTGTTTATGGAAAATTTAGAAGAAGATCTTATTAAATCAGAAGTTATTTCTGAAAATGGTGGTGTTGATAATGTTTTTGCCGCTATTCTAGAAGCAGATGGTTATGAAGTTGAACTTCATGATGAAGAGCTTCAGAATCTTGATGAAAGTAAAATTGATGCAATGCTAGAACATTTCAAAAAAGAAGGTGTGGTCTAAAAGAAAATGGATAAATATATACTTCTTATAAACTTCTTGATCTTAATTGGTGTATCAATAATAATATTTTATTTTATTAGTGTTAAATTATCAAAAGATCGAGAAAGCGAATTTTTGGTGAATTACAAGGTATTAGAAACAACTATTGAATTGTATAAGGAATCTATTTTATTAAGTAGAATTAATATGTTGAGATCTAAATATGATCTTAACGAAAAGTCACCAACAAATTCTAGACAGGCATTTGAAACAGCTAAAAACGAGCTAATTTCAGGAACTGTTAAAGAGATTATAAAAGATTATTTATCAAAAGAATGTGTAAATTCGTTATTAAGATACTATAGTGTAGATGGACTGAGTTTGTTGATTATAACTCATTTAAAAAGGTAATGTGAGAAAATGGGATTTTTTAGTAGCTTTTTTGGAGATAGTGAGTTAAACAATATTGATGCTCGAATCGATAATGTGATTAATAATTTACCAGGAGCTGGTTCAGTAGTACAACCAGATACTATTTCTGGAGATTTTATTAATGCATTTATACAAGAAGCACCAAAAACTGAAATCGACAGACTTCTTGACAGTGTATCTGTGTCCAGAGAAAGATTAGAAAGATACAATGTATATGACGAAGCATTTAAATATGTTCCAATTATTAAAAGAATCTTAACAGTATATATATCTAATATTCTGCAAAAGAATCCAGTTACAGGAAAATGTCTTCTTATAAAAGAAGCAGAAGATTTAACTGGGGAGAAAAAAGCAGACAATGATACTATAGATAAAGCTAAAAAATTTGCTGATGAATGTATGAAAGCTTTTGATATAATTGTTAAGCTTCGTAAGAAGATCTTGCCGAATGAATTAGTATATGGTGATTGTTTTGTAGAAATTTTAAGTTTAGTCGAAGAAGGAAAGAAAAAAGTAGATCCAAATGCTTCTTTTTCAAATATTGCTTCTGCTATGCCATTATTTGAAGCAGAATTATCAAATATTAATAAAACAATAGAACAATTGAAATTTCAAAAAGATTACAATGGACAGACAGCCAAAAGTGATCAACTTGATAGACTTTTAATTAAACTTAGTGAGTATTTTATTGATGTTCAAACACCATCTATCTCTACAAATGTTATAACTGAAGTTGAGATAGATCAAAACACATCAAAGAATGATTCCAAACAATCTAGTGATTCCAATAAAGAAACAGAAGAAGACGTCATAACATATAATGATGTTCTTATGAAAATTCACAAACCCCATAGGGTAATAGTTTTGGAAACAGATTTTGGATCGTTACTTGGATATTTGATTATAACAAGAGATGAAGTACCACAAACAATTAATCTAACTCAATCACTTTCAACTTTAGTTGGTAGAATAACAACTTTACATGGTTTAGATCAAAAATCTGAAAATGTTATTGTTGATAAATTAGTTAGATATATGCTTAAAACCGTATTAGATAAAACTCAGAAATCTGGTCAGATTAATCAAGCTCAGAATATTGATGAATTATTATCTGGATTACCTCCAGAAGTCCATCAGTATATGAAGAGATTGTTTGTTGAGCAAGGACTTGCATCTAAAGGTACATTTTATAACAGAATGAGGGTAAGATTTGTTCCTTCAAGTGATATGATTGCCTTTACAATTCCTTCTGCTGAACACGATCCTTACGGTCAGAGTTTTATTGATGCTTTAGTTTTTCCGTGTAAGCTGTATATTCTGTCACAGTTAAGTAACATTATTATCAAGTTATCACGAGCTGCACCCGTTAGAAAATGGACGCTAGATATAGGTCAAACACAGATGCAGGCTGGTATGATTCAGAAGTTGAAGCGTGAGCTTTATAACACACGTATTACACTTGATGATTTGAGTAGCTTTAAGAGCATTCCTAAGATCTTAAGTGATTTCAAAGATATGTTTATATTAAGTAAAGGTGGGCAGAAGGCAATTGACGTCGAGGTTGCTTCTCATGGTGATCCAACAATCCGCGTAGCTGATCTTGAGGACTCACGTAGAGAAATTATGAGTCTTTCGGGGATTCCACCGGCATATTTAGGTTACGCTGACGTGATCGAATTGCGTGAACAGCTTGTTCATACGAATGTGGCTTTCGCAACAGAAATTGCAGATATTCAAGAAGGAGTATCAAAAGGATTAACTAAATTAGTTGACTTGGTAGCAAGTCATAAAAAATTGGGATTCGTACCCTCTCATTACATTTCTGTTCAATTGATTCCACCGGTAGTATTAATGGTTCAATTGATTGAAATGACATTATCATCTATTGGTAATATGACAAGTGCACTCCAAAGCATGAATATACCTTTTGATCCATATTTCTTATTAGAGAAGTACATTCCCTATATTGATTGGAGATCTTTTAAAGAAAAAGCAGTACAATTTAGAACAGAAATGGATACAGAGGCAACTCTAAATTCTGGTAATTCTCCTCCTGGTGGTTTTCCAGGTGGACAATAAGATGTAGGAGGTAGCTATGTTTTTATGTGAAATATTAATGGAACAACAGCAAGCTCCTGCACCGCCTCCGAAAGTTCCTGCACAACATGTTCACGTTCATGTCCAACAACCATCTGCTCCAAAAGAAAAAAAAGAACCAGAGCCAAAACAACCTGTTCAAGTTCAACAACAGGTTCCTGTTCAAGCTCCTGTTCAAGCGGACCAATATGGTGATGAATATGATCCTGAATTAGATGCAGAAGAAATACCTGAGGCGCCACCATTTCAGGAGATCTTGCCGATGAAAAGGTATTATTTAATTGGAAGATTAAGAGAACTGAAATCCCGTTTAGATCAAAATAATATTCAAAATACAGATTTTAATATTATAATGAGATTTATTAATAATTTATCTTATAGTTCTTTAGTCTCATTAACTGGCGGGATAATTCCAGTTGTTGAAGATCAATTAGCGAGGTTAACAACTAATGTACAATAAAAAAGATAGTAATACCAAACCAAAGAAGTACAATTTTATTTTTGAGAGAACATCGATGGTTAGGAACCATGACATTGAAATTTTGGAAGAGACAAGTATTGGTAATGGAAAACATAAAGTAGCGGCAAGATGTTCTTTACAAGAATCAGAAGTAAAGAATCGTAATAATCGTTATTACACGTCAGCTATTTGTGAATCTATTGTCAATCAACTTTCACCTAAAGCAACAGGTCGTTCTTTGCTGATGGAAGTAGATCATCCATTATTTGGTTCTAGTAATCCAGACGATCTCAAAAGAAGGGCATCAATTATAGAGATTAATAATTGTGGTGCATTAATACGTGAAATTGGATTTAAAAATAAACAAATTTATGGTATCTTTGAAACTCTTAGTGGTTTTAAAGGACCGGATTTGTATAATCTAATTACTAAAGATAAAGTTGATATTGGATTTTCATTAAGAGCTCTAGGTGCAGTAGAAACATTGCAAGATGGAACTATAATGGTTAAAGACCCAATTAGACCAATTACTTACGACATCGTATCAAATCCAAGTCATGTTAATGCAAGAGTTCTTGAATTTTTGCCTGAAACTGCAAGTGAATTTATTCCCGATGGTAATGTAATTTGTGAAGCAGAGATGTTAGATATTCTCGGCAAAGATCAGATTGCAATTTCAGAGGGCGATTCAACGGTTATTCGATTCATTGACGATATTATCAATGAAAGATTTGAAAGTGTAGTTTCTAAAGGAATTAAATTTAGAATCTATTAAATAAAAAAATTAAATACTTTTAAGGAGATTTTTGATTATGGAACTGGCTTTATTTGAAAATTACGAACATTTCATCAATGAACATAGTGATGATCTGTCAAATCCCGCTGGCGCACTAAAAATGATTACAGACAATGGTATGTTCCGAGCATATATGGATGCACTGACTGAGGGTCTGGAACCCCGTGTTAGATCTTCTGTGCTTGGTGTAGCAAATCGTCAGAGAGAAATGCTTCTGACAGAATCTGCGAACGTTCCCGGTTCGAGTCTTAGTTTTGGTTGGACTGTGCTCAGTTTCCCGATTTTGGTTGATATTTACGCTGAACCTATTGTCAGCGAACTTTGCAATGTTTATCCGGTATCTTCCCCTGTTGCTTCTATTCCTCGTATTAAGATTATGGCTTATATTAAGGGCTATAGTGGAGCAGTTACTCAGGTTAAGATTCCTACTATGACTCAGTCTGTGCGCCCAGGTGCACTTGCTTTGACAGTTAGTCCGGCAGTTTCAAACAATATGTTTACATTGGCATCAGCTGCAGTTGCTCCCGCAACAGTATCTGGAGATCTGTATCGTATTAATCGTAGATATACTTTAATTACCAGCATTACAAGTAATGAGCTTCACGGTGGAGTTAATACTGTTACAACTACAAATGTTGTTATTAAACCGGATAATCGTAATCAGTTTGTTGGCACATTCACTTATAATGATTTTGCTGGTGTAGCTGTTGTTGGATCACTCACAGGTCATATTAATTATGATACAAGTGTGTTCTCATTCAATGTAATTTATTCAGGTGGAACTGGTGCTTCTACATTTACTTGCGTAACTGCAGTAATGAGCATGAGATTCATGCCAACTAATACAATGAATGGTCGTGTAAAAGTCAAGATTGAAACCGAAATGACAGATATTACGATCGATCCGAATGAAGATTTCTTGATCGAGCTGCCACCTGAAGACATTCAGGACTTTAATGCAATCTTTAAGATTGATATTATTCGCACATTGTCTGAAGCTATTAAACGTCAGATTATGTTGAACAAAGATACCGATTTGGCTTATTTCCTGTTGGCTGCTGAAGCTGATATGGCAACAAATGGTACATCTTTGTCTATGGATCTTGCTGATTACGATATGACTGGTACACGCTTCCAGCCGAACAGCATTATCGATGTATTCAAAGCTGTTATTCCTCGTATTGCAATTCTTGCTGGTACAATCCGCAGGAACTTCAATATGTATCCTACCTACTTAGTAGCTGGTCTTAAGACCTCTGCTCTGCTTCGTTCACTTCAGACTCTTGCTATTGCAATGCCTGGTATCGGTCAGGGTGACGGTGGATTAGGTTGGACTGGTGATACCGCAAGCTTCTTGAAGATGAAAGTTCTTGAGAGCAATGCTATCACAGAAGGAAAGATTTATCTGTCTACAAAGGCACCAAATGATGCACTTGAGAAATCAACCATCATTGATTTGATCTATCAACCAATATATATTGTAACAGAAGTAACTGATGGTAACACCAGAAACTTCGTAAAAGCTCGTACGCTCATCGAAATTGCAAGAGCAGACGGTCTTGGAGTTATTAATATTGCCGGTATGGATACACATTTAGCATAAATTAAAAATACCGGTAAGATCTGAATAAGTTTCTTTATTTAGATCTTGCCGGTATTAAATACTTCTTGAATCGAGTAAGCTATGAATTTAGAATCTATAGATCGATCTAATCCAAAAGGTTTTATAATATATTGGAAACAAAGACCATTTCATTTTGAAGAAGTATTTAAAATATCCTCTACTCGTATTGAAGAATTAGCTGATAAAATATTAAACGAAGAGATATTTAAGGATATTAAATTTACAAATATTGACGACGAATATTATAGTGACTTAAAAGGTGAATTATAAATGGCGACAATACTAACAGTAGAAGTTAAGGGAGTTTCTAAATCTGAACTTGAAAAGAATTTTCAAATAGTTGATACATATATGAATCAACAAAATATATTTGAATTAGTTTCAAGTACTAAACCTAATTACAACCCAAGGATTTATTATAATCAGAAAACACTTAATTCAAAAGATATTCATGATATTATAACAGTATTAAAGACAGATAAAGTAATTTGTCACGCGGTTAGAGTAGTTGAAATTGCAGGTCATCTAAATAAAGTTTAAAGTGAAAATAAAACGGAGGCGAAATGTTAAGTTCATTTTTAAAAGCAGCAGAAGCAGTTGCGGGAATTAAGAAACAAGAAGTTCCTTTACCAATTGCACAAAAACAAGCAATAGTAACACCATTAAGAGTTGGCGATGATCTTTCAATGAGATCTTCTTTAACATCTCCAGTTAATTATGATAGAGAAATGACTCGTATGCTTTATGATCATACTGAAGTTGTTTTATCTGAGGGAGCGACTCCAGTTAGAGAAAATTTTGAAAAGTTCTGTGCAACTCTATCTAACATTGATAAAATTTGTTTAATTTGGGCATTGTATAAAACCACATATGAAACACTCGGACAGAGATCTTTTAAATGTGATAAAGACAATTGTAAAACAGAATTCAAACAAGAGATTTTGTTAGATACATTAATTCAGGAAGATACATTTACTATTTGGGAAGAAGAAAAACAATTTTATGATTTTATATTTCCAATTGAAGTAGATTATGAAGGGTTTGTTTATGTATTCGAAAGCAGATTACCTTCAATTAAAGATAATAACAGATTGCTTAGCAATTTGTCAATAGATGCTCTTCAGAATAATTTAAATCAGACGGGTGCATTATTTACTCGGCGAGAGCAGATGACTCTTTTGTCAAGAGCAGTCTCTATTATTAAAAAAGGAATGGCGCTTGATGCTGAAGCTCCTAGAACAGAAAGTATGCAAGAAATGTTAATGGCTTTTGCCAATTATGTACCTCACATTGTATCCGAGGAATTCTTCAAAAAATATCGAGACAAGTTTGACAAATATTATCCAAAGTTCTACACTAATGTGAATTGTCCAGCTTGTAACTCTCAGATCAAATTCCAAATTGATCTGGAAGTCGAGTTTTTTCGTCGAAGCTTAT
Organism: uncultured Lentimicrobiaceae bacterium; assembly: GCA_964598505.1. Classification (GTDB taxonomy): domain Bacteria; phylum Bacteroidota; class Bacteroidia; order Bacteroidales; family WCHB1-69; genus CAZRCF01. The sequence continues at coordinate 87,824 of CAZRCF010000001.1, forward strand.
TTGGTAGAGGGGAGGGCGTCGAAGAGTTATAAGTATTTTGTTGATACTTTTTTATTGTATCAAGTATTATTTGATAATGCTGGTGATCCGATGTCCATATTGGATATGCCATATCCTCTATATAATGATATAATTTTAAAACAAATAGAAGAAAAGAAACGTGAAAAGAAACAATATGATCAAAAAATGTCTCAAGTAAAGGCATCACAAAGTAAGAAATCTTCACCGAAAAGAAGGTAAGGTAAACATATGGACGTAAATTTTACAACATTGCCAATTAGTATACAACGTCAAATTCCTTTATCTCTTAGATCATATAAAGATGTACATGTATTTGAGGAATTGCCAGTAACAATTCAATATATTATTAGAGATTATTTTGAAAAATTTGTAAGCGTTGAATATTCCGTTTCTTTTGATCTTAAACCTCAAATTTCAAAATATAATGATTATTTATCTTTTGATAATTTGACAGATCTTATTTCTGAATATTTAAAAAACTATTTATTAATATTACCAGAGACGTATCCATTTGATCCATATTTTGGTAGTAGATTGAAATATCAAGTTCAAACAAGGGATTTAAATTTGCGACAAACATTGATAACATCTGAAGTTAATAATATTGTTAAAGCTGTAGCTGCTGAAGTTAATGCAGATATAACTGTTGAGGCTGTAGAAATAGTACCAGTTTCAATGGGTGCATATACAGAATATAATGCCACAATTGTTTTGAAGCTTAATAATGATCAGAAAAAACAGATTAATATTAATTTTAGAAATTAAGTTAAAAATATCGGCAAGATCTTAGACTAGAAACAGTCTTAGACTCTTGCCGATATTCAAAATATAATTAAGTAATTTTAATATTTTGCGCGATTTTTGCAATTGTTATTTCTTCAGGTTTATCAAGATTATAACTTATATATATTAAGATTGGTGATGTTTCATTAATATATCTATCTTGTATAAAATCTGATTGAAATTTAATTTGAATTGATTTACCAATATGAATATCAAATATTGGCCATAATGGCAATACATATTGTATTACATTTATGATTTCATATTTTGAACATTCTCCAATAAATAATTCTTTTGGATTTGTTACAGAAACAAATAATTGACACATTGTTTTATTAACAGTTGAGAATATAAATCCAGGTCTTAGAATGATCGGAAATGCTTTAAGAAAATCACTTTTAAACTTAATCTTTTGATTATAAATAAAAGTTTCTGGTTCACATTCGATTAATTGAAAAATCATTTTTGGATCAACAACAACTTCCACTTTATCTTTTTTACTTTGTTTAACGGCGGAGAAATGGATATAACCTTCTGTTGCGTCGCCAAACATATCAGCTGGAAGATTGCTAACACAATCAAATTTTATATTATTATCAATAACAGAGTATTGTGAAATACTTGAAATTGAATCATATAAAGTTTGAACTCTATGTAATTGACTGATAGGGAGTATAAATCTAGAACTGAAATTATCTTTGATCTTTTTAAAAGGACTAATAACATCTGTAAAGTTTCCGATATTTTTTGCAAGAATAAAATTTTGATCTGTTGAGATTACGGCCTGTGTAGAGTTATTATTTTGTTTTGGTCGGTTCAACATAAATTGTGTTCCTCCTTTAGTAAAATAGAATTTTGGAATTTAATATCCTAAAAATAATATTTCTATATAAAAATAGATGTATAATGGAGTAGTATAATGCAAAGTGCTTTGTATGATCCACAATCAGTTCAAACATATCATACTGAATATTTAAAACTTATTAATTATTATATGAATACAAAGCGGCCAAGTACATTTGTTAGATATTTCAATATAGATATAGACAATTCTACATATGATGATAAACTTGATGCTACATATGATTTATATCATGTATCAAATATTAAGTTTAATATCTATGATTTTACGCCGTCTTATTATTTAGCTCCTGTAGTAAATGCCGCTTCAAATGTTCCAGATTTACGTGGTCAAATGATGGACGCGACATCCTCAATTGTTGTTTACTCAATTGAGTCGCCAAGAATTCATGATGTTTTGATGTTTTATGGTCCAGTGGCTAGCGGCGAGATCTTCAGAGTAACTGGATTGAGAACTCCTGTTAATGCTGTTCATTCTAATCCAAATGTTAGATGGTTTGAGTTAGAGTTAGAATATGCACCAATAAAAACAACACAAGAATTAAAAATTTTAAATCATTTTGTTTATGATTTGTCCGAAGAAAAATATATCACATATACAGATTATCAAAATTTCACAAAGAATATAAAATCTTGTGAATTAATTCTTGACGAATTAATAAAGTATTATGATATGTATAATGATTTATATCAATCTAACCAGCTCGCGCCGGTAGAAGTAAATGAAGTTATTATTTTCTTTAAAAAGATTTATGCAATAAAATATAAGAGAATCTATGAAAAATATAATCTTCCATATGGGTATTTAGATAAAATGAATTTCACTCAATATTATTCAAGTGTTGATTCATTACCATTTAAAATAGGAAATTATACATATCATGTTTATAATCTAATTACAAAAAAAGTAGAAGACTATACTTGGTCAGTTACACATAAAATCCCTAATAATGATCTTGACAAAATGTTTCAATTAGCTTACAAATTGTTACAAGAAGCATTTGGTTGGTAAAATTAATTAGGGAAAGAAGGAGACGCCGTGTCGACCGATATTAATGATATTAATGGAAGTTCAGAAAATGAAAGTATAGGGTTAACACCTCTAACTATTGACGAAGTTAGAAATTTTTTTAATACCTATATTAAACCCTTTTCACCATATCAAGATGAAAAGGTTTATGATACAATAATTAATAATCTTACGGAATATTACCACACTCAGATGTATTTGAATGTCCCTTCAAAATTAAAACAACTTTATGAAGAAGCAAATTTTGATTCTCTCGAAATATATAATTTATTATTAATTGCAATAGGAGTTCCAGCAGCAATTATAAATACTATCTCTTTTAATGATAAAATAATATTTTTAAAAACATTTTCTGATTTTGAGAGACATAAAGGGACAATATCATTTTTCAAAAAAGTTGGAGAAGCATTTGGTGATAAAGTTAGTATTTATGAGTTATTTATTGATCTTGAAGATTCAGTATGGGTTTTTAAACCTGTTATGATATATCTTAATAGTGATATGATTTTAAATACTACTTCAATTCCATATGAAACAGTTCAAAATTATGTACCATCTCTACTTCTTAATACAGATCAATTGGATACTTTATATGAAGAAGAAAAAGTAATCTTGCCGATAAAATCAAATTTAATACTACTCGACAATGATATGGTAACAAATATTTCAGTTATATATGATGTTATTGTTGCAATTTTTCTTCATACATATAAAGATAATTATATTGATTTATATTTTAAGGATACAGTTCAAGCTGTTCAATTAAAAACAATATATTTTCTATGGTATTATTTATTAACAGATTACAATGAAATATCTTGGACAGCTTTTAATCCAACAAATTTATTAAGATTTACATATGATGATATTGGTTTTCCATCTTTTATTGGAACAACTCCAACAACAATAGAAAATTTATCATTGATTATTGATAGGTATACTGATATAGGAATTAAAAATACAACAACTAGAGATGTTGATAATTCTTTAAGTGAAAGAGATGAATTATATAAAGATATTTCAACGGCATTTTATATATTTACAGATTCATCTGCAACAACTTTAGAAGAAATGTATGATGAATTAAAACTTATGAATATGTCGTTAATTTCATATATTGATGATAGAATTTTAAATACTTCTATTGGAATAAAAGCTGAAATTAATTTAATATTATCTGAAATTTATTCATCTTTAATATTATATGCATCTGGATATAATTCTGATATATATTTTTCACAATATGTTGATTATTTTTTAAAATACTTACCACAAATAAGAATTAATCCAGAAGATACGGTAACACATACAATAATATATAATTTAAAACCATTTCATGTTGAATTGTATAATAATAATAACATTGGTCTGAGAATTCAAGATAAATTTGATCAAATATTTATTGATGATGAAAAAGAAAGTTCGATCTTATTCAAACTTATTAAAGCCAGCGCTTTATCATTTTCAGATGAAATGTTGTTTGAATATGAATTTACTGGAATCTCGGACATAACACTTTTAGAAGATAATATTTATAATTTAGTCGCAGTGTTACCAGATAGTAATTTTTTATTTAATGATGAAATGATAAATAATGTAGATATGAATAAAGCAAGTAGTTCAGAGATATCAGAAAATGTAAGAAATGATATTATCGAAGATACAGTTTCTGATATGGTGATGAGAAGTGTATTTACAGTAACTAAAGTTCCATAATAATTGAAATGAATCAATTGTAAATTAGTTCCCGGAAAGATCTAATTAACTTTAAACTCAGTTGTGATTTATTTTAATTTATTTTTGAGTCCATATTTATGGAGGAATATGTGTTGAACCAAGATATTATACTTAAAGAAGATTACAAAATTTTTGATGATCTTGTATCTAGAAATAAATCATCAAATGGATTAATTGGATGGGCAAAAATATTTTTGCAGACAAAAAATGGTCTTATTTATGATGAAGAGTCAAATTTAGTTATTTCACAAGGTCGAGAATATGTAGCGCAACGGGTATTCAATAGTAATACATATTCCGGAGGCTCTAGACCAGATTGGAGGGGCTATGTGATTTCACATTTTGCTGTCGGAAGCGGTGGATCAACAATATCAGGTAGTCCTTCTACAATTACGTTAAATGGTCCATATATTTGTGATACAAGTTTATTGTCCACAACGTCTCTTGGAATCACAGGATATTTGACGGAACCAAGTGGAACAACATTAGCTGTAAAACCGATTATTTCAAGTGGTGGATCGGTTTATCTTGAATCTGCCAGCTATTCTGGTGGTGGTGTTTCATGTACAAATTATACAAAAATGAAATGTACATGTATTGTTCCTAGTGGTGAACCAAGTACTTTAGCACCTGGTGGAACGACAAGAATTGACGAAGCTGGATTATATTTTGCGTCCGGTTTAACTCCACTTTTATTTTCACATATATGTTTTGCACCAAAATGGAAAGAAAAAGAATCAACATTAACAATTCAATGGTACATTCTATTTTAATTCTATGATTTTAATAAATTTCAATAAATCAGATCACTAAATTGAAAATCAATAAATATTTATTATAATTAATAATTTAGTTTTAATAATATCTGATTTAATAGTTTAGAAATGATTCTGATGAAATTTTAATTAAACATAGAACAATTCTATTAAAGGAGATAAATTTATGCCTGTTACAGATCGTCGTGAGCCTGCAGTTTATGTAAGTATTGAAGATGCTTCATATGCTGCCCCTGCTCTTGAAACTGGAAGAATAGGTTACATTGCAACTTTGTGTGATCGTGGTCCACACAATAGAGTTGTCACAATTACTTCTCGTGAACAACTTTATAAATTATTTGGTCAACCAAATTATAGACGTACCTCTCAAGCCCATTATCTTGCTGATAAATTTCTTCAATATTCAAGCAAGCTTCTTCTTGTTCGTGTAATGCCAGCTGATGCAGATTGGGCAAATAAGGAAATTGAATTATCAACATCAAGTACAAAAATTGTATATGGTACACCATCTGTAGATGCTTTATTTACATTTGCAGCAGGTTCAAATGAAGTTGTTTGTTCAAATACATCATCATATAATGCAGTTGAAGTTGGTTGGTGGATTTATGCAACTGGTGATGCAGTTGCAGACGCAGCTCAAGTTGTATCTAAAACAACATTAACACTAACTCTTGATAGAGATTATGAAGGAATTAGTGGAGTAGGTTTAGCTGGTTATTATTGCACACCTTATACAGAAAATTCAATAGCTCATGTTATTTCAGAATCACAAATGCCAGAAACTACACCAGCTATTGTTTGGTATTTTTATGCTAAGGGAGCTGGTACATATTATAATAAAATTAAGATTATGGGAGCTCGAAATGTCGAACTCGAGAAAATGTATACGGACGTAAATGGTGTAACTTTATACAAATATTTATTTATGGATATTGGTATATATTACATTAATGACGATGCAACAACGACTCTTCTTGAAGGACCGTGGACAGTTTCTCTTACCCGTAGAAATGCTTTTGGTTCAGCGATTCGAGATCTCACTTCTGGTACTTCTTTATATATTGAAGATGTAATTAATGATAATAGTAATTTCATCAGTTGTATTTCTTCGGAAGCGGTTGATGGTTTAGTTGCAATTGGTTCGACAACAGAATATCAGGCAACTAAACGAAGACTTCAAGTAATGTTACTTCTTACAGTTACAGGGAGTACAGTTGATTCATCAATTGGTAGTATTGCTGGTGGTGGTATTATGTTCGAAAATGGAACAGATGGAACTGTCAATACTGCTAGAACTCTATCAATGTATAATACAAGTAATAATTTAGAATCAGATCGTGATTATCTTAATGGTCAGATTACATTAGCATATCAGGGTTCTTTAACCAGTGTCGATGGTTCTATTGAACAAATACCAGAATGTTTATATCCTTGGTATCAACCGGATTATATTATTACTGGTGGTTATCCAGCAGCAGTTCAATCTGGTGGAAGATTTCTTGCAGCATATCGCCAAGATTGTATACATCTTGCAGATACAGGTTCGTTCATAAATAGTTATTCAAAGGATATCACAGCTCGTTTAGATGATGTTCCTTGGAATGAGTGGACTTCTGCTTTGTATGTTCAATATAGAAAGATTTTTGATCCATTCACAGGTGAGAAAATCTGGATGAATCCAGTGTATCATGCACTTGAGAGACATTTGTATTGTGATGGTGCTTACTTCTTAGCTGAACCAGTTGCTGGTATTGAGAAAGGTGCTATTTCTGACCCAATTGAATTGGCATACAAATCAAATCATACAGAACGTGGAGATTTGATGGATGTTGAGTTAAATTGTGTTATTGTTGAGCCTCAAGGCAAATATATTCTCACTCAATTTACAACTTGGAAGAGACTTTCTGTTTTGAAGAGACTTCATGTTGCTAAATTTGTTGCTTATATTCGAAAAGTAATTCCTACTCTCTTGAAGGATATTTTACAGAGGAGAGCAACACAATATTGGATTGGACAAGCTCAGTTTAGAGTATCTAATTTCTTGAGTAAATTCCTTGAATCTAATATTGAGAGATATTCAGTATTGAAAAGTTATAATGTTGCAGTAAATTTTGACGATGTCAGATCAGAATTGAATGTAGTAATTGATATTACACCGATTCGTGCGATCGAAAGAATTAATGTATTCATCATTGTCCACTAACAAAAATATAATCGGCAAGATCTTTGACTAGAAACAGTCTTAGACTCTTGCCGATTATAAAAATTTAAATAAGGAGATGTTTATTTATGGCTGACACAACAACTATCATTAGTAGACTTTCTACAAGATTTACTAATGCTATAAAAGACAGAGAAAAGCCTGATTTTCTTACCAGGGACATTGGCGGACATTGGCGCTCGAATCAACCATATATTTCTGGTTATTTTCAGGTAGTCTTTGGACTTCCATCAGAACTTTTCGCTGGTGCTGATAATGTTCAAACTGCTTCAAAGTGGTTACATAGTACATGTGAAGGTTTTACACCTCATACTCAAGCACTTACTAAAGTTGATGTTATGGGACAAGGACAAATAGGTTCTTCATATGTTGCAAATATTACAACTACAAGAGAAATTACTTTAACATTTAGAGAAATGCAGAATCAACCAATTTTGAATGTTGTTCGGCGTTGGGCTTCTGTATTTGATCCATTTACTGGTGTGAGTCCTCTTGAAGGAAACAAATTTATTCCTCAGAATTATAAAGGTTGGATAGCTGTTGCACAGACTAAACCTGTTCGTTCACAGAATGCAGATATTACTGCTGGGGATCTTGAAGAATGTTATATCTATCAGGGAGTTTTTCCAACATCAATTCCTATAGATACAGCTGGGTCATCTGATATTACATCAAATGAAACAGTTCAACTTTCTGTAACGTTTAGTTTTGACGGAGCGCCACTTACTTCTGCAGAACCTAAAACAACAGACACAGTTGTTAATCTTCTGAAGAGTCTTAGGTATATGGGCGATCCAGATTCAACTTATGCAAGATACCATGATCATGGTACAACTGTATCTGCATGGGGTTCACATAGTGGTTCAGTTTCATCTGAAATTAAACCGTAGTATTTATACCTGTCAATATTGACAGGTTTCGTGAGAGCTTAAAAGGTTTGGTGAGCGCCTCCCAACAAATCCTTTTTTTTCCTTAGCTCTCCATTAAGCACCCTCCCTTATTAGGTGAGGGTGCTTTTTTAACTGAAATAAAAATACTGTCTCTAGAGACGAATCTCTAGAGACATTTTTACCACATTTCAAATTTATTGATTATGATCTTTGATAATTTGGTAAATTTCCCCAGCTTCTTGTTCACTTATGCAATTTCCTGTTAAAGGCGCAAGTATATCATTTTCTCCACAACCAATACATTCTGCCATTAGTTCAATTAATACAACAATCCTATTTAGCTCATAACTTTTCATTTTGAACACTCTATTACCTTTCTAATTATTTTGCACTCTTGTGGATGTGTGAAGCATTGTTCACTCAATCCAGAGCAACCTATAAGTTTGCAAATTTCCCTTAACTCATTTATTAACTTAATTTGCTCTTTAAGATTCATTTTTTACCTCCATATGTTAACGCAATGACACATTTTTACCACAAGCGTTCATTGTGAGTTTTAAGTTCGCTAAATTTTTTATGACTTGGCGATCTGTAAATGTGTAGTCTACCTTTAAAGGCAAACCTTCCGGTGGAATTATTTGTGACTTTGATATAGCCGCATTATTCCATTTTTTATCAATGGTTTTGTTTTCTTTCATGAAGGTTTTGTGAAAGATTGAAACGAATCCTTTAATAAATTGGGTAGTACTAAATACAACCAATAAGTTATCCCGATATTCACGACAAGAATCTATTGGAGTATCACCAATTTGTATCTGAGCATAAAGCTGATCCACAAATGGTGGATTGGCGTCTTTAGAAACAGCATATCTCATATTGATAAGTTTTCCTGCCTCTAATCGATATTTGCCTCCAAATACCCATACAGTTTCTGATGAAGCATTTGAATCATTGAGATTTTTTAGAATCTCGTTATACGCTTTATGATAGAATGGATTAATACCCACTCTAACATTGAATGTGACGTCAATCTGTGTTGCGCCAATTCTCTTTATTTTGTAACCTTCATAAGTCACAGTGTATTTCTCGCTAACCGGACGACTAGCAAGAATTCTCAACATTTCAACCAATTTTTTAATCTGGTCCTGTCGTTGAATAACATTTGTATAATCTTTTAAAATATCATCATATGTGATTAATTTAATATTATCACGGAGAATAGTTTCGATCTTATCTTCAGATACTATGACATCTAATTTAACAACCGTGAGGTCATCAATTTTTGATGTTTGTAACAAGCGATAAGATTTAATATATCCTAATGATGATGCTACGATTTGATCTTTTTGCAACTGATAATTTTGAACATCAGTTACTCCATAGATCAATGACCCCGTATACATATCAACACTTTCACGAAGCGCATTTGTAATGGCTTCGTCCTTTGTCGAACCTGTACCTGTCACAATGACAGCCCAGGCATTGGAAGTCATTAAAACAACCAATATAATATTTACTAATAATTTTTTCATATTTTGTTCTCCTTTCAAGAGATTGTATGAAAGCATAATTGCTTCCTTGTATAAATAATTTCTATATGAACGAAGTGAATACTAGAAATAATAGCAATAAAAATTCGGCAAGGTCTAGTTAAAGACCCTGCCTGTAGTGTTATTTCCTTTTCTGGAAGTAATAATCTACATCATGTCCATCTTGGGCATATCCGCAGATATAATACTTTTTGTCATACATTTTTAGTTTAGCTCCTGTTCTCAGAAGCACTTCTTCGTTATTCTGAAGCTTTACATACGGCTGTATAACCTCATGCATTGCTTTGTCGATAGGACCTAATGTCCCATCTTTTAAAAAGCTTTTTCGAATAATTGCAATAGCTTTTTGTCTCGAAATTTCAACGTTTTTCAATTTCTCACTTCCTTTCTTTTAAAATATTCTTAATCCATATAATCTTATATTATTTTTAAATTCATTATCAACATCTAATCTGGTAATATAATTTTCTAATTTTTGAGTAGCGTTATTTCTTTTTTCTTGTTTCAGAATTTCATTTGGATGTTTCGGACACGAATGTGAAATTTGTTCTTGCATAAAATTTGGACTAAATCTAATTTTATGTCCACATTTAAATTCAATCTCTTCATTCCAATGTCCATTTGAATGCTTGTTAGATCGTTGTTCCATAGTTACTATTGATCCACAAACTGGGCAAGATTCATATTTTAATTCGTTTAGTTTCATAATTTTCTCCGATCGGCGAAGCTTTTAATTTGCCAATCATTATATTTTTTGCTAATAAACTTTAATAGATATATAAATCTAAGACGTTTTTGTGACATATTTAATGCTTTTCTTTTCGCTTGTCCCATTGTTATTATCCTTTCATAATGATAATTATCGGCAAGACCTTTATAAGATCTTGCCGATAAAACTATGGTCTTAGTTTAACGTCGTAAACATGTCCCTTGTGGGCATATCCTGATGTTTTTACAATTTCGTCCATTCGAGAATCATAAATGACTTTCGAAATGAATAACCCTGACGCGAGTCCGATTAATGATGATATTATAATTATCGTATAGGACTTTTTAAGCCATTCTACAAATTTTATCAAACTTGATTTGATGATTAGAATTATTGAACTTATTTTTTTATTCAATTTCATCCAACCAAATTTAATCTTGGTTATTAATTTCTTCTTTTTTTCTTGAATGGTTTCCGGAATAATGTCTTGAGTATCTTCTTTAAATGTATCATATTCAAGATAATCTTCCATGAATAATTTTTGAACCGTATTAACATTCATCTTCATAATAATTCTCCTTTCATTTTAATTTTTTAATTTGTTTTAATATGATTCTTTTTTAGTTGCGTATTTAATACTGCAAATTCCCCATGATATTTTATAGCTGCTACATCATAAGCTTTTGCTGCATCCTCTGGAGTATTAAATATTCCAATATTTATAATTTGATTATTAATTCTAATTCTTGCATACCATTTTTTATCTTTTTTGTGCCAAACAATTCCTTTATATCCACTTGAATTGTTACATTTTATATCAACATTTTGTCGATTTTGTGAAATAGTACAAACTCTTAAATTATTTTCTAGATTATTTAAAGGATTTCGATCTATATGATCAATTTCATATCCAATTGGAACTTCTTGCCCAGATAATTGAATAATCGCTTGATGCAAATACATATTATGTTTTTTATTATTTGTATCGATCCAAGTACTTACCACATATTTATTTGACATTCGCCATTTATATTTTTCGATTTCTTCTTTATATTTAAGATCAAATATTGTTTCTGTGATTTCCTCACAGTTTGTATTATATAATTTTATTCGGCAAATATCATTTTCAATGATAAATTCATTTGGGTCATTTTTAGTTCGTTCTAAAACTGATCCATATTTTCGAACTTGTTTATTATGTTTATCACAAAATCCATTAGTCCGATGTTTCATACCACAATTTTCTACTGAACATAATCTCATAATTATCTCACAGAAATTTAATAATTTTCTTTTTTAGTTGCATATTTTAATAAAACTTTCGCTAATCGTTTATGACCAGATTGTTGATAATTCTTCTTCCACCAATCGGCGATAGCAATTACGTGAGATTCATCAATTTCTTTCAAGGCTTCTTCTGCAAGATCTGCTGCTTTGTCCATTTCTTTAAGAACTTCTTCATTTGCAGCCATTTTTAAATTTCTCCTTTAGTAATCATATTATATATACTATTCCAATCAGTTGTATCAACGATCAATTCGTCGTTTGAATAATATGCCATGAAACTTAATTTATCTTTTTGAACAGCATATACTGCATAAATATCATACACCGGAATTATACCAATTACAATTCGACTTTTATCAATATTATAATATTTTGGAGGATCATTATTTACAGAATTATCAAATTCAATATACTCTATAATTTCAGTAAACATATTCTGATCGTCTTGACATCTTATTAGAGTTGCACCAATAATCTTTTGAAGGCATATTTTACCTTCATCTTTTAATTTCTGTAATACTTGATTTGTTAACATCTTTTAGTTTCTCCTTTTCAGTTTTTATTTGTTGAACCAAACTACATGACTCCAACGATCGTCAAATGTTTCCATACTAATATTACTTGGATTGACAACAATTCTTGTCATTTTATCTTCAGTAGCATAATATCCCGTACCATCATCGTCGGTGAAAGCACCATCATAACAGGCTTCTACAAAATCTTCAACGGACATTTTATCGCCATATTCAGGGATATCTTCTAATTCCACTGGTTGTAGTTTTTGAACTTGTCTTAGGATTTCAATCGGAAGTTCATCAAACTGACAACCACTTGCTTGCTTGTGTCCGCCACCGCCTAGTTTCTTAGCGAGAAGTGAAACATCGACTCCTGGTTTGTCAGTATAGAAGCTAAATGTCCAAAATCCATTCTTGTGTAATCCGAAACTAATCATCAAATCATATTTTGTATTATCCCAAATGGATTCAAAGAACTGAGAATTGTTTAACATTTTATTGCAAGCTATTGCTTTATATCCTTCAAAGAGGACTTCAAAAGCACAGCTTTTAACATATTTTTCATTCTCCTGCTTTTGATATTTGAGAATTGTTTCTCCATCATTAATGATTTCTTTAATATGATTTTTAGTATTAGTAGTCTCAACATCAAAATATTGTGCCCACAAGTTCTGATTATCTGGATTAGTATTAAATAATCTAAATCCATATTGAAATTTAAGTACTTTTGGATCTTCTAAATCCCAAACATCATAACGTCCGAGTAATCGAACAGCTTCTGGAGTTTCACGATCAGGGAATAATACTTCCCATGTAAGTTCACAACCAGCTTTTCCATCATGTCTCTTGCCGGGACAAATATTATTAAATGTAATTTCAATGCCTTTACTTACTAACATGACACTTTCAGCTTCTTTAATGGCGCTTATATGATGATCAATCCAAATTAGATTATTCATTCCAACATGAGCAGCAAGTTGAACCATTTTTATAAACGGTTGTAAGCTAAAGTCTACCATGTAGATAATATCGTCTTTTGAAATATTATTATAATCAATTTCTTGTCCATAATTTATCCCGATTAATTGGGCTTCTGGAAATTTATATTTCACAATTGCTCCACTACAATGTCCATCAAGGTCTGCTGAATGGTAATATATTTTGATCATTTCATTCTCCTCCCATAATGCTTTTCACGTTTTTGTATAGCGTCATCTAAATTTTGAAGACATGTTTGTAAAAACTTATTAAGATTGTCATCTATATTCCATTTTTTATTTTCATATCTTCGTATAGCATAATCAAAAGTTTTAAGACAATATGTTAAATAATCAGCTAGTATATAATCAGGAGTATTTGAACCGTTTTCAAGAGACTTTTTATTAATTAATTTTTCAAGATCTTTTACAAATAACGCATAGTCCATACTGTCTGGTCTAAGTTGTTTTTTCTTAACCAATTTCGTGCAATTTACTTCTTGATGAATTTCTTTTGCTTTCATTTCTACTCCTTATCTTGGTATATTTATAATTTGTTGTTTGATCGATTCACCAAACTGACAGAATGTTGATTGGAATATTTGATCAATTGCGTTTGCGATTCTTTTAGTCATTCCATCTTTTATAGCATTTTCAATAAGAATTAATATCTTATCTTGATTTTCATTCATCCATCTCACAATAGCATTTCTTACTTGTTCTTGAATATTTTTATCAACAAGTTCTTCACTAAGAGAAGGACCATATTCATTATTACTATAAGTTGATCTTTTTAATTTTGGTTCGAAATATAGTTTTTCTATACCTTTTTCAACAATCTTTTTAAGATCATCTGGTGTGAATAAGTTTCCAGCGTTTTCTTTCATCATATCCATCATTCGTTCTTCAAATGTTTTTGATACAGCTATTTCAGTTGTCATTTTTTCACCTTCTTTCTTCGAATTTTACCAAGAAATGCACGAAGTGTTCCACCACTTATTTTAATATTATAAGTCATATCAATATTATCTTCATCTTTAATTTCAGATATTATGAATAATGATTTAATAAATTGTTTTGCTCTTTCGTCAGCATTAGCATAAATCATATCTTTCATAGTTTCTGCTAACATTTCAATAAGTTGATTGCGTTCTATTTCTGTTGTTTCTTGCATATTAAATGATTTTTTCATTTATTTCCTTTCTTTTTAATTCAAATATCGGCGAGAGCTTTTTATTAGCTCTCGCCGATATAAACTACATTTGTAATCTTCGATATATTCCTAAAACAGCGTCTGCTTGCCTAAACGCTGTTGGATTAATACCACCTTTATACATTGCTAAAGCTGTTCTCAAATTTTGATCGGCTATTGCCAATTTTTCTTTGAGAATCCTAGCACCATGCAACGTATCGACATCAATATAATATGTTGCATTTGGAGTCATCATTAATCCTTTATATCGAATCCCAGTCCAATTTTCAGGACCTATTGCTTTTTTATTGAAGTTACTTTCCGTATACATTAACGCTGTTATCAATTTAGGATTTATTCCAGTTGATTTATGCGATGAATATATTGCATCTGAAAGTTCTTCAATATCTTTTTCAGGAGCATCTAACTTCGTTAGATCTTTTTTGATATCCCGAGTTACTACAATTTTGTTAATTTTATTTACTGCCTGCGGAAGAGAATTTGTTAGATTGACATAAGCTATGCCAACAACAATTACACAAACTATCTGTACTATTCTTGTTAATTTCATCAGCTATACCTCCTTCTTTTATTTGTCTGCGGCAAGCAGTTAAACTACAATTTATAGACTACAATATATAATTCTTTTATCACCTGTTTCTAAAATAGGTTCAACATCTTTAAATTCTAATTCACCGTTATTACAACCCGGTAGCGGTAAATATACCTCCTCCAGATTAAATTTATTAATAAATTCTCCTAATTGATTTAGACTTTGTTCTATTAATTTTAGATCGGCTTTACAATGATATCCCGGTATTTGGTTTCCAGGTTTATACATATAACGCACTTTATCTAGAACTTGTTCATAATTTCCAGATGCTGGTTTAACTGGAAATGAAATAATTCTTTTTCCTATTGGTCCAACCACATTGCCGTTTTGTTTAATGTGAATTGCCAAATTAATTGGAAGAGTTGGATATCTAGTTGCAGCGGCAAGAGCATTACCGCGCCCAAGAACTCCTTGATTATTCTTTTTTATAAATCCATTAGTTGTTATACATATAATTTTACCATTTTCATGCAAGGTTATAATATTTGCTTTTATTATGTTCATTTGATTCTCCTAAGTCAAAATTAAGTTATATTGCTTAATTATATGTATAATTTCTATATGAAATCTATTAATATTAAAAATCCGGCAAGCTCTAGTTTAAGAGCTTGCCGGATTAAATTATTCATATTTAATTTTATTAACTAATTCAGATTTAGCATTTAAAATGTTTACGATTTTTTGTAATACCATTAATGTATATTTACCATCTGAAAATATTTGTTCTAAATTCTGAAGCGGTAATATATTTCTTAATATTCCTTGTTGTCCAGGTAATCCAATTCCTGATATTTTACCATGAATGTGCATTGCTAATTTTTCACATTGTGAAGTAACTTCATTAATCTTATCTGTTAGCTCTGTTATTTTATCTAGAGTAGTATCTTCGATCATTTACTTCTCCTTTATTAAATGTTGAATTCTCTCGATAACTTGTTCTGGTTGGATACTTGTTGTACAAATAAAATTATTTTTGCGTGGACAGAAATCCCAATTTGGTTTATCTAGATTTATCGTTGGATCATTAAAACAACCATGACATACGTCTGTGTTTATAATTCTTATACAATCTTGCATTTCAACAAATGTTTCTGTACAACCAGAAATTAGAACTATTTGTTTTCCCAATCCCCAAGCCAACCAAGCTAATCCATTACTTGTTGTCATTAAGAATTCACAATGTTGAAGATTATTAACTGTAGTTTCAAAAGTTTTACCAGTTTGATGGACCACTCTCTTTAGAAATGATTTCTCTTTAGCAACTGTCATTACTTTATATCCAAGAGAATTCAAATAATCAACTACAGTTTGCCAACCTTTTGGATGATTCCAATACTTACATCTAAAAGTTGAATGTTCTGCAATACAAACATATTTCTCTTTTATTGGTCTTTTTAATTTCTTCACTTGCATATCTGGTCTAATTTCTTTATATTCTAAACCAAGATAATCTGTTGCAGCTTGCTGTAAAGGTATTAAATGCCAATTATTCTTATTAATGTCAAATTGTTTATCTTCCATTCGAATACTATATGTTGCATAAATATTATCAACATTAATACAATAAGGAATAAAATTAATTTCAGGATATGCTTTTATAAATAAATCATTCAATCCTGTTGCAAGAAAAACGGTACAATTATATTTCTTTCTAAATTCTTCAGCGTAAGGCATCCAGCAAATTCGATCACCAATTGCAGTGCTATCTAATACAATAATAACTCTTTTGCCGGTAGGATCAAATAAATGATCTGAATAAACTTCTTCATTTACTTCAACTCTAACTTTCCAATTAACATGATACTTAATATTAGTTTTAACCCAAGTGTGTGTATCTATTGTTTTTTGATGTAATACTTTATTTGTATTATTATCAATAAATTTAACGTTATATTGTAATTCCTTTGGACCATTAATATCAACCATTGCTCCATTATGAAATGAGTATTTAACTGATTCTTCTGGAGATCTATATATACGTTTATAATGATCTTTTACATCCTCTTCTGTAATTTCTTTTATATGGGTTAAAGCTATATTGACTGCATTTTCCCATGAGAATTTTTTTCTAATTATTTTTGAATCGGCAAGAGCTTTAATTTTATAATCATTATAATTTTCATATACATCTCTCATTACATGACCAAGATGTTCAAAATCGGGTTCTGCATATGTTCCTTCTAGTTGTTGATCTTTTTGCATAAAAACTTCTTTTGGCGGCAAATGATCTTTAATGTCAACCATGTGAGAAACATTTTTTGCAAAATGTAATTGCGCACCATAGTTTGAACATATAGTTGGCATACCACTAGCAATAGCTTCTATAAGTGGTAAGCCCCAACCTTCTGCTCTGGCGCATGATATCAAGCAATGTCCGGATTTTAAATGAGAAACATATTCTTGCCGACTTGGAAAATGAAGAATTTTAATTCTATCATCTATAAGTTTATGTTTTCTTAAACGTTCTTCAGTTGATTTCATTCCATCTGCTGGAAACGGATTATCAACAGAAATAATTAAATCTACAGGTTCGGATCTTTTAAATGTATTTAAAAATGCTCGAATAGTTTCTGTTGTAGCTTTTCTGTAATCCCATCTTCCAAATATTAAAAACTTAAATCGTCTATCAGTATAATGTTTTAATTTAAGTTCTGGTTCTCCTGGAAAGAATACATCTCCATCAACACCTTCTGGAACTATTTTAACTAGTCTTTCATCACAACCTTGTTCTATGGTGCAATCTCGTTGCCATTCTGTTGGCACCCAAAGTTGAAGACATTTTTTCCATTGATTAAAAAATTTCTCGGGTTGACGTGTTATTTCCCATACATTATAACCAATAACTGGTTCATCATAATCTTCATAATAATAGAAATGATTTGTTTCCATTAAAATAATATTTAGTATTTTATCATATTCTTGTTTAGCGAAATTACTTCCGAATTCCCAAGGAGCTTCTTTCCAAGTTTGTTTGATAACCATTTGATTATGTAAATCATTTAAATGATCGAATTTGTCTATCCATGTGAAATTTCGGATTCTTGTTGGAATATGAGTATTAAGTCTTGTGAAAAAATCACGACTGTGAGCCGCATATCCAGTATGTGATATGAAACTACAATGGCCTATTATTCTATCAAATAGCATATTAACCTCGTTTCTGTTTTACAATCTTTCTAACTTTTGGTTCTTTAGTCATATCAAACCATTTTTGAGCACTAAATTTTGTTTCTAATAAACAAGATCCATCTTCAAATCTTACAGCGACTGCACATATATTCTCATTTGGCATTGGATCTGCAGAAATAATCCATCCTTTTGATCCTACTGGATCTGTATATTGTCTGTTTAGTAAAGCCTCCAATAATATTTTATCTTCTGTATTAGCGAAAACCATTATGTTTCTCCTTTATCAATATCCAATAATGTTTTAAATAGTTCTGATTTAAAGAATTTAACAATTGCAGTTTTATTTTTTAAACCAGTTTCATAACTTCCACCACCGTCATAATCTATTTTTATCATAAATTGAGTTGGGTCAGATTTATTTATTTTTTCAAAATTAGTTGTTATATTTATATTCATTCTAATCTCCTTTATTCATTTATCATCAAATTCAAGATATCTAGTTGTTAATCTATTGATAAGTGCTAATAAAACTCCTTTAGCAGTTTGCTTATTATACATCATGTGAATAAATTCTATTAGCGCGTCTGCCATTTGAATTCCAGCATTTTCTTTTCTTGTCATTCTAATCTCCTTTATTCATTTTTACACTATATTATTTAGAACAGCGAATTCACCATGATATTTTAAAGCTGCAGAATTGTAAGTTTCTGCAGCTTCTTCTATTTCTTTAAAATTTCCAAGATTTATCTCTTGATTATTAATTGTGATTCGAACATGCCATTTTTTACATGCTTTATCCCAAGTAACACCTTTATATCCACTTGTATTGTTTTTATTTTTTCCTCTATTTTGACCATTTTGAGATTTAGTACATATTCTTAAATTATTATCTAAACAATTTAATTTATTACCATCTTTATGATCAATTTCATAACCATCTGGAATCTCTTGATCTGATAATTGAATAATCGCTTCGTGTAAAAATATATGTTGTTGAATATTATTTTCGTCTGTCCAAATAGCACCAACATATCCATAATTATGTAAATGCCATTTTAATTTAGGATTACATATTTGATTATAATATATGGAAAGAAATTTAGCTCTTGTTTTTTCTTTATTATTTTTATCATATAATATAACCCAACAAATATCACCATCGATAATGAATTCATTTGCATCTCGACGAGTTCTTTTTGGAATTTCACCATATCTTTTAAATTGTTTGTAATGTTTAATACAATATCCAAGACCAAAATGATCTTTATTACAATTTTCTATAATGCATAATTTCACACTCTAATCTCCTTTTGTTAATTTAACTAAATCAATAATTCTACCCACTGTTGTACTATATAAAGTATCCCATTGTACATTACCATCAATTTGTATTTGAAATTCACTGAGTTTTTTATCTAAAAGTAATTTATCATATATTTGGGGAATTACAATTCCTTTAACCTTAGTCATATCAAGATTTGATTTTTGAAATAACTTTGGGTTTCTAAATATACAATAAATGAAATTGCCGGCGCTACCCATTGAAAATACTTCTTTTCCCATAATAAAATTATACATGCTCATTCCATTAATAAACATATCTTGTTTCGCCCATTTACCTGGAATTGAAATATTAGAAAGTTCAAGATTGTTAATATTATCTTTGAATTCAACATTAAATCTATTAACAATATCTGAAGTCTTTGAAAGTCTTTCTTTAGAATGTAATTTATCATTTAGAACTACATTTTCAATAATTTCCCGAAGCATATCCTGTGTCATTTTGGCAGCGTTGCTCCGAACTACCTGAATACCAGTATACTCAATTTCTGGATTATCTAATATCTTTCCTTTTTTAGCTTCAAGTTTATAAGCGTAGTTCTTCTTCACATCAAGAAACATTATTGCACTCATTAGCATTTCAGACTTAAAGTAAGTTGCATTCTGATCAATTGATATGTTTGATTTAGGTAGAAAATACTCATTTAAATATTTCGTAACTGCTACATTAATATCATTTGATACTTTGTCTGCTATTACTAATTTTTCTTGGGTTGTTAAATTTTCGGAATTTTTAGCTGGGATTGCTATAAAAAGTGAGTCGGTGTCACCATAAAGGATATGTTTTAAAGCTCCTGGCTTCTCGACATCATCGTAAAAATTTTTAGAGAGCATTTATTACTCCTTATGTGGATTTACTAATTTAACTTCTTTACCTTGATCAATTAATTCCATTTGATCTAATAATTCATCTTGAGTCATATCTGGATCATTCCACATATTTAAAAGAGGAATTCTGTATTTTTGAATTCTTTCAATTAAAGAATTTAATTCTGTTGTATTTATAAGAGTTTTATATGATCCAGAAATAAATTTTATTTTACTACCGTCTTCATTTAAAGAAATCGAAAATCCAGAAAACTCTAATCCTTTTTTGAAGAATTTTACTCTTGGTCCATATTGAATCTTTTTATTACCTGGTTGTAAAATATGCATTTTTAAATTGACCCCAAACTTATGAGATCTTGGACCAATATTTGCCATATCCATTATTACTTCAAAATTATCCATTTATCACTCCTTATTGATTGTTTATAAAATAATATTTCTATATAAAAAATGATGTAATCCGGCAAGATCAAGTTAAGATCTTGCCGGATTAAATATCTTTCATAATAAGAATTTTAATGTAATAATTTCAAATCCATCATGTTCTTTATCATCGAATACACATTCATAAGGAATTTTTTGCTCTTGTAATAGCTCATTTACTTTAGCTATAATAGTAAAAATATCATCATCATGTTCGATTCTTATTTCCATTATATTAATTCTCCTTCTCTTAATTTTATTTACTATTATTTTAGGTCTTTACTCCAAGAGCAGGTTTCTTCATATGATTTATCTCTTGTCGATTCTACATTTTTTATTACTTCATAAAGATTCACTTGAATTCTTCCACCTATTTCAATCATACGTTCTAAACTTGGAATTAATGATTTTGAACAACTAATCCCACTTGATCCACTACTAGATTGTGAATTTGGAACAAATAATTCAACTAATAATGAACTTTGATTATTAATATTAATTATAATAGAATTAAGTTCACTACATAAATCTGGAACTTTTTTATTTGACATTTATTTCTTCCTTTCTACAAAAACAATATGTCCATCGATTGTTCTTGGTTCATGTGTTGATTCAGGGAATATATTATTATTTTTCTTATTAGTTACTTTAATTTTGTAATCAACTAATTCTTTAAATGCAACTTTCAAAGGAACTATTTTTGCTTGATCTTTTCTTTTTTTATCCGCTTCATTCATACTGATTTTTTCTCCTTCTTCCAAGGTTTTTCTTCTGAATCATCTTTCATGTTATGAATAGGAATTATTCTATCGATAATTGTAGCTGTCGGTTCAATACATTTAATGATTAAATCTGAATCTTTATAAGCTTTCTTACACTCATCAAGTGTATTAATTCCAATAGAAGTTGAGAAAATTCCTTTTTTATCCATACCTTGTTTATATTCTTCTAAACTTAAAACTTCTTTTGCTTTAGTTCTAGACAACAATCTTCCTGCTCCATGTGGTGCTGAAAAATTCCATTCTGAATTTGATTTACCTTCACATATAAGAATACCATCTTCCATATTTAAAGGAATGATCATTTTTTCACCAATGTAAGATCTAATAGCACCTTTTCTAATTATATTATCTTTAGGATCAATATAATTGTGAACAATTTCAATAAGATCTAAAAATGAATATTTATTACCTAATTCAATAATTGAAGCTATAATATCATTCATTATATACATTCTATTTGTCATTGCATACCAGGAAGAAAATTCCATATCTTCAAGATATAGTTTTTTATTTTCTCCTTCAATATAATCAAGTTCTGTTTTTTTATGATTATTTATTTCTTGTCTTAATTTAAGTATTCTGTCATTCCATTCTTCTTTTGAATAACATATTTTTATTTCAGATAAACCTACATTAAAATTTATTGTATCTTTTATAGAAGCTACGTTTTGCCAATATTCACAAACCTTCTTTCCAAGATTTCTAGATCCAGTATGAACAGTCACCCAGGTATCTTCAGTTGATATAGATTTCCCCATTTCTATGAAATGATTCCCAGAACCGAGAGTTCCGATACTACATTGGGCATAAAATGGATCTATTCCAATTCTTTTACAAAAAGATTTAAACCATTCATAAGACCATTTTGGATTTACATATTCCCACACTATATCTCTTTCAAAATTGAGAACAGGTTTTTTTCTAATGTTTTGACCAAATGGAATTTTCTCTCTTATTTTCTTATCTAATTCAATTCGATCTAATTCAATTTTTCCAATATTAAATGATAACATTCCACAATTTCCATCCACACCAACTACATTAGGGCTTACTTTATCACCAACCAGCATAGTAAATCCAATAACAGATCCTGTTCCTGAGTGACAATCTGGCATAATTGATACTGGGTTTGTGAATGCTTCATGATTAATCATTTCAATAATTTGTAATCTACATTTTTCATCAACAGTATCGATCATTATTTTAGCAGAGGTGTATTTTCCAGTAAGTTCAATCATACTAATTCTTCTCCATCTCCAACTATTTGTTGATCACGAACATCTTGAATATCACAATTGAATTCAGTTTTAACAACATTCTTTTTAGCTTTTACATCGGGTAAGAATAAGCTAGGAAATCCCATGTCAATTAAATCATCAACAACAGGAGCCATTTTAATTTTACCTTCAGTTGCTGCTCGTAAGATTCTACCAATTACTTGAATTAATGATTTCTTACCAGCTAAATTTGTTCCCAATATAAGAGAACTTAATTGTTCGAAATCAAATCCTTTTCCGGCATACGAATATGTTGCAACGACAACTTTAACAGTCGCTTTATCTAATGCATCTTTTTCATCGCCATAAAATCTTCTATGAATAATATTCTCTGCTTCTAATCCATCTGATATTAATTTTATTTGAGCTTTTGTAAAAACTAATACTATAACAGTATGTCCTTCTTCCAATCTCTTTTTAATAAGTTTTATAATGATTTTTAAGTATTCTGGACTTTTAACAATAATTGAATTATAGAATGCTTTGCGTTTAATATAATCCGGCATTTTACCAAGTACAAATGAATATTTTCCAGATAACTTACTATCATAATAATTTAAAATATAAGTTGGTTTAAGATCATAATGTTTTGTTTCGTATATAATTTCACCAATTGTATTTTTCATAAGAACTTCAGCTGTGCCACTTTGAAAGGGTGTTGCTGATAGTCCTATAAAATTTTGAGTTCTAAACATTAATGATGCTTTCGCGTATTTGCTCGAACTTGAGGTATTATGAACTTCGTCATAAAAGACCAATCCGAATCTTGCCGCATCCATTAATTGAAAATTTTTATGCATATCTGTTTTAATTTTAGACAATAATGTTTGAACAGTAGCTATTACAACTGGTCTATCAACTACGAAATGTTTTCCTTTAATCAATCCTATATCTTCTGGTTTAAGATCTGTAAATTTAAGAAAACTTTCGACCCATTGATTGAGTAAATTCTCGTTATCTATAACGATACAAGTCTTTAAACCAATTTTAGAAGCAATATATGTACTTACAACAGTTTTACCAAAACCAGGTCTAGCTTTACCTATTCCATTAACCTGTTTTAAATTTTTATTATATGTATCTAATATTGTTTTAATAAATTCTACCTGTTCATCTCTTAATGTTCCCGTGAATTTATAGAAGGTTGGACTTGGGGTTACATTCTCTTTGCTCTCAAACACTTCTACTCCAGCTGGAAAATTCTTATAGAATAATCTAGGTAGGAAAATTTTATCTTCAGTCTCATACAAATTAATTTCATCAAAACCTTCAGCTAACTGAGAGTATTTATTGATAAAGTTTTCTAGATTTTCTTTCTTTAGATAACACCACACTAATCATTCTCCTTTATTGCTCGTAATTTACGTTCCCATATATTACCTTTGTGTCCATGAGAACTTAAGAAAGTTGCACAATCTCTTATATATTCAATTTCTTTTTCTTGATCACCTGGTTCTGGAATAAATTCACAATATATACGAGTTATTTTGTGACCTTGTTCATCAATATGCGTTTTAGATCTCGATTCATATTTCATATCATTAATCCCATTCTAATGTTTTAACTATTTCACTATATTTGACTTTTTTTGTAACTATTTTACAATTATCTTTAAAATTTTGAAGTTGAGCTTTCATTTCTTTTTTCAAAGCTTCTTTAAAGTCATCAGAAATATAGTCTGGAAAATTTGTAATTTGTATAAGAAGATGACAAATTTCTCCTACTTCTGATCCTTCTAATTCTGAATATTTTGTAAGTTCATTAGCTAATTTTCTTAACTGAAAATTTATAGTTTCCTTCATGTTTATTCTCCCGCTCACTTCTGATAATTTGTTCAATTGCTCCGAGAAGAATACCATAATTTGGTATTCTTTGCTCTCCCCCACCATCCATCTCCCTTTTTATATATATCTGGATAAGCTTCTCGAATTGCAATTGCTGCTAATCCAAATGTGTCTTTTCTTTCCATATCTATCTTCCACTCTTTATTAAATTCAATTTATCTCTAACATGTTTAATTACTTGTGATTTCTCACGACCAGAGATATGAACAATACCATCGACTTGATCTGTTATTTGATTACATTGATTCCAATTTGCATTCTTTACATAGAAATGTAAATTATAATCAGTTAATAAATATTTCTTTTGACCTTTTTGATCTATAAAGATCATAAGTATTTTATCATTAACTTCTCTTACGTCGAAAAACGTTAAGTCAGCTGTAATTTCAGTCACAAATTTATCTCCTGTTGTTATAATTGGAACTTCATATCTTGGAATTTCTGGAACAACTATTGAAGTAGTTACGGAAGCTTGTTCATCTTTTGACTTAAACATATTTAAGATTGTTCCAAAGTCTTTCTTAAACTTATCTAAATTGTCAGCATTATAATTTGCCGAACTAGGATGAATAATAGGAATTATTGATTGATTATTACTTGTAAATACTTTTCCTGATAAACTTGCCATTCCACCTTTAAGTCCAAACCAATCAGATGCTTTAGCTCCTAAAGGAACAATAATTTTAGCTGGAAATGTTTGTTTAATTCCATCTACTAAATCTCTACATCTAGTTTTAACATCCTCTGGATTTTTGATGTCACTTTCATTTCTAGTATGACATAAAACTACATTCGTAATTACCCATTTTATGTGAGGTGGAATTAAAGCCATACGCTCTCTTAATATTTTACCAGATTTACCAACGAATGGTTTTCCAATTTCAACTTCCTCTGTTCCGGGATTTAATCCAAAGAAGATTATATCGATATTACCACCATCGTCCATATTTGTATCGAGAATTACAGTTGGTTTTCCATATAGTTCACAACCTTTACATTCTGGTCGTGAAAATATATATTGTTTTGCTTGATCACAAAATGTTTTAATTCCAGGTGGAAGTTCTCTATAAATATCTAAAACAAAGTTATTAACTTTTGGACTGTTTAGTAAAGGTGTATCGTCTAATTTCAAAGTTGCTTTACCACTATTTATATGTTTATCCATTTTTTCGACATCATCAAAGGATATTACATTTAAATTAACTAGATCATAAAAGAAGTTAAGTTCATTTTCATTATATTCTTTATCATATAATCTTCCGAAATATTCTTCCAGAAGTTCTTTTATTTTCTGTTTATTTTTATCGGCAAGTTCTGTATTTTTGAGATACATTAATTTTTCTGGAATTGATCTTTTTGTAACTCTATTCGCATCCAATAAATAAGTTAAACTATAAATTAAATTAACTGTATCAAATTTATTAAAAAGATATAAATGATTTAAATATTTATTAATGAACCACGTTATATGTGGTGTATTGTATGTATATAATAAAAATCGTTTAATAATATTATTATCGAATTCATATTTTTCGATAAGCCATTCTAGTTCTTCTCTTCTTCGATTATTACTAAATAACCAATTTGTTAGACCTTTTAGACCATTTAAAAAATTTGATTTCTTCTTTGTTATATTCCCTTTTGTTGGCACAATTTACTCCTTTAATTTAGAGTTTGGTCCTTACTTTCTTTAATCGCATCTATATTAGATACTGCGTGTGATAAATTTATAAGATGATCTACACTTACTTTTGAAATCTCTTTTGAAATATCTAATTCATTAACAATTTCAATTATTAATATTTCAAGTTGTAAAATTCGTCTTCCAAAAGAATATAATAATATAGCTATAATAATTATTCCTATTGCAAATATAATTGTAGCAAAAATGTTTAACATTCGTTTCTCTCCTTTATAATATTTCTATATAAAAATAGAAAAATATTTATTTGTTTTTTAAAAATCTTTCACATCCAGGTTGATCAAGTTCATCGAAAACATATTCATTTACAGCATATGGAGGACCATTATACCAATCTTCTTTTCTTGAATAATCATCAAGACATATAGCGGTAATAACTCTACTACCAATATCTGTGCAACGCCATTTTTCTCCAGCACATATAAAAGTTTCTCCAATTTTAAAATCAGATAGTTTCATATTATCTCCTTATAAAAATATTTTAATCGGCAAGATCAAGTTAAGATCTTGCCGATTAAAAATGAACATAGTATTTTAACTTAATATATCTTTAAAATATTCATCTGAAATTGTATCAATTATAAAATCATCCCAAAACGTTCTATCGACTTTTTCCGGCAAAGAACTTTTAAATGATAACAATTCTACTTCTTCAATTAATAATTCTAATTGTGGAGCTACTACTGTTTGATAATCAAATTTTCCTTGTTTAATATCAAGTAATAAATTAGCTTCTTTTAAAGGAAATATAATAGTGTTTTCCAAGAGAATTTGTTTTACTTGATACGCTGCTCTAAAGGCATGAGATATGGCTTTCCAATCAATTCCTTCATTAGCTGCTGCCATACGAGCTCGTTCGCCATAATTCTTGACGAAATATGAAACCACTGCACTGGCGTTTGTAATCATTTCTGTTTCACCAATCTTTCGACCACATACTTCATAATATCTTACACCATTTTCATTTGGTGGATGTTTGATTATATGATCTCCTGTTGGTAGATTATCCCAAATAGTATACATTTTTCTTACACCATTAATATAATCATCGTAAGTATATGCATCTAAAAATTTTAATACTTTTTCAGCATCGTTTAATCTCGATCCTTTGATACCATATTTAGAAGCTTGCCGCTTAGCATAACCAATGAAAGCTTTAAGATTCTTAGTATAAAATTTATCCCTATTAAGGACAATATTATCCCAAATTTGGGATTTTTCTAAAATCATATTTTCAGGGGCATGAAGCATATCAAGAGCTACAGTTTCACCTTCACATGCTAAATGAATAAAATAATGTAATGAATATTCTTCAAAATCAATATCACCTGGTGAATTTTTAAGAGTAGAATCTTTTTTAGAATCCTGTTTCATACTCTTTGGAAATTTACCAAGTAATATCTCTTTTTTAGCCGGCAAGAACACTCCTTTGAAATCTTTATTAGATTCGGGAGTGCTCGTGCCGTATAAATGAGATCCATATATCATTTTAACTATTGTTTTCATTATTATTTACTCTCCTAAGTCATTAAGATTTCTAAGGCACTTTCATATCGTTTTAGTAGTTTTTCAGCTCCAGGAACCATTCTTGTTGGATCAGAATTATGTTGTAAGTCTGCTATTTTAACTTGAATGGCTATTTCATTTCCTGATTCTTTTATTTTTCTTATCCAATCTATATAAGTTATATTTTTATCCAATTTTGAAACAAGGACAACAGCATCTACTACTTCTTTTGAAAACCCCATAGCTAATAAATTTTCTGCAGTATATTTAGTATCTTCTAAAACATCATGAAGTAAAGCAACAACACCACCAACCTCAAAATATTTTCTCGGAAGTATTAGACTAACAGTAAGAGGATGGATATAATATTCATTACCTGATTTATCTACTTGTCCTTTATGGGCAATTTTAATAAATTCTAATGCTATATCATACATGTTCATAATTCCTCTTTACCAGGATATATTTTTTTGAATGGTTCGAGTTTCCAACTATCTATTCTTTTTATAATCCCAAGATAATGAGCTTGATTTATTGTCAAAATTACTTGTATGTGTCCACCACCTTCATTAACTGCCCATTCACTAAATCCATGTAATTTACAAAATTGTTTCCAATCAGAACAAGTGTTCATTATTTCTTGCAATGACATTATCATATATAATCATCTCCTATTGTACTTGGTGAAAACTTTTTCTTTGATTTATTTTCTTGAGTTGATGTGATAATCATTTCACCAGTTTCAATTGCTTTATTTCTTAGATCTTTGACTCTTTTTTCAACTTCTATATATTCATTTGATTTTGTTTCTTCAATAATAGCTTTCTTTGGTCTAGATTTATCAATTGTTTCGTCTACGAATTTCTTTAACATATTATTAATTGTTGGACTTGGTTTTTCATGTTCTTCTGAAACTTCTTCATGAGGAATTTCATATTTAACTGCTTCAATCTTATCATCAAATAATTCTTTCTCAATTAAAGCAATTCCAAGATTATCATATATAAATACTTTTCGTTCAACAATCGAAGGAATACCAAAGAACATTTTATTGATAATCTTTATTGTTGGTTTATAATTACTATTATAATCTCCACCAATGTTCGGATCATCAACAAATCTATTAATTGAATAATATAATCCTATTAAAGGTTTATTACCACAAGTGGCTCTTAGATCTCTTAGATTTTTATAATTGTTCTTTTGAGCAAATTTCATTTCAGTAATCTCATCATCAATTAATCGAAGAATTAAATAATCTCCACTTTCTTCTCCAAATTGATCAATTTCATCCTCTTCTGTTTCAGAATTAATAATTTCATTTGTAGTTTCTGGTTCTTGAGATGATAATTGTTCTTCTTTTGAAGTTATTTCATCGAAAACTTTTTGTTCTATTTCTTCTTTAACAACTTCTGTTAATTCTATTTCCGGAAGTAATGATTTAGCAGGATAATTAGAATTATCATGATGTTTACCTTTTTGATCATACATAGAGATTTGAAAAATAGGATCAGAAGATTTATTATGTTTCTTTATCCAAGATTTAATAAGTTCTATATCCTTCATAGTTTTTTCTAATTCAAGATTAAATATTTCGTTTTCTGTTCCAATATACTTATCTTCTGCTAATTTATCTACAATTTTTTGATAGTTTTCTTTAAATTGCTCTTCTTTATCGGCAAGAGCTTTTATTGGATCTATAATTTTAACGGTTTCAGGATTTTTATTTTCAAAATCCAAAGCTAGTGGGATACAATCAAGGCAGAACATTCCGCTTTCGACATATTGCTTTGTTTGATCCCCGTTAAGAATTCGACTTTCAAAGATTCTAACTTTATTAGCATCCTCGAAATCAATACCGCATCCATCGCAGCTATATAGTGGCTTATATTTTAATACCATTTTTATTCTCCTAATGTAGTTTTTTAACTAATGCTTTTTTAATATCTTTTACTTTGATATCTTTTGACATAAATTTAAATAATTCTTGAAAAATATTATGAAGTTCTCTAGCTTTGCAACTTATTGTAAATCCTTTTGAACTAGCTGTGATTGTGGCTCCCTCTAATTGTAACATCATTTTTATTCTCCTTTCGAATTTCAAAAATATAGTTATTTAATTATATAATTTCTATATGAAAATTGTTAATAATAAAAAATGCTTGGGAGGTTTTACGCCTCCCAAGCGGGGTTATTCATATTTAGTTCATGTCATACTAAAGAATTTATGTATTCTTCAATATTAGGTGCATTGTCAGGATCTTTAATAGTTAACAATGTGAATTCAAGAAACTGTTTTACAGTTAATTTTTCGCTATGTTCGTCTGATAATTGTTCAATCATTTCAAGCATTGTATCTCCACAATCCTCATCAATTTCAAAGATCTCTTCAACTATTTCTTCAAATGTCCTCATACTTCCTCCTTTTTAGTTTGTGTTATTTTCGGCTACCAATGTCGTTCATCATTAATATCTCCATAAATAATTAGCAAGTCTTCTTGTTGGAATATTCTCAAAATCTCGAATTAATAATAATATTGGTATTGCATGATATTCCTTAATACTATATATTCCTTGATCAAATAAATATTCTTGATATGTATTATTAATATCAAATAATATTGTTTTTAGTATGTTTTTCTTATATGTAATTTCTTTTTGTATATTATGTAATTTATTAAATGCTATATTATAATTATCTACTCCAGAGCCACATATTTCAATACCATTTGTTATTTTATTATCAAGTTCTATAATTTCTTCAATTTGAGTTCGAGTTTTTTCTAATTTTGAAATCTTTTTTTCTATATAATTTTTACGACTTATAACATGATACATTCCATATAACATATTACTTTTTGTAGATCTATATTCATCTCGAATAAGTTCTTTATATCCGAAATTAAAATGTTTGCCTATAAATTTCATTATATAATTGAGACGTTCGGCTATTAAACTAAAGTTAACATTTTCCGAAAATGTTTTAAGAAATGTTATCATATCTGCTGATTCTCTACCTTTTAAAAGAGTAATACTTAAGAAAAAATTATCAGAATTAATATTTTTAAAAATATAAGACATTTCTTTTATAAGATCTAATGAAAATTTATTACAAAAATCTAATAACAAAACATCTAGTTTTATGTGATTTTTATTAATTTCTTTAATAGCTTCAGATACTTTCATATTATAAATTTTAATTAATGGATAATAATTTTGCCATTTTGAGTTCTTTAGAAATTCGGCATTTTGTTCAACCGCATGAAGATTTTCTTCTTTAAATCCTAAACTTAGAGCTAATGGTATTTCTAGACCTTCCTCAGATGGCAAAAATAATATTTGTACATTATCTTTGTTTTTAAAGTTTTTTGATAATAAATTCCATATTGTTTTACGATATTTAGTTTTTTCTGAAAAGCAGTAACCAGTATCAGGTCGATTTCTCATTAGATATTTTTCCTTTCAATTTAAAATAAAGATTAAAATATAGTATATATTTTAATTTATAATCTTATTATTTCTATATGAAAGATTCGAATAATAAAAAATGCTCAGGGACAATAAATGTCCCCGAGCGGGTTGTTAATTCTATTCCTTTTTATACCTCGAATGTGGAATAACCACTACTATTGAATGTTATAATCTCGGGAGGAATTTCAGATGATACTAAAATTCTCTGAATATTACAGAAAAGTAGAGTTGCCGATAAACTATTAATACTCTGACTTTGATCTCCAAAAAACGCACAACTATCGGTTGGTGCTTCTTCCTCTATTGTTGGAAACATTTTCATAAAGTTAATTTTTTTACGCTTCTTGAGTTGCTTGAATAAAGCGACTGAATCTTCTTGATTCTCATTGGATAAGTTATTTATTACAAACTCATTAAATCCATATGATAAAGTAACAATTTGTCCATTATATAAGAGATTACCGCTATCAATATAAACAACTGGACAATGAAAGTCCTTATTCAATCCCTTTGCTAGTCTATTTATTAGTTGTCTTGATTTATTATTATCAACACATCCTAATATAAACACTAATGTCTCTGTCCGCATATCATAATCAGGATTATGAAATATTAATCTAGATATATCATTTTTCGATCTCATCCTATATTTAATTGCTTCCATGTTTTTAAAATTATAACAGTATTTAGTGACCAAGGATAATGCTTTACCTTTACCAATATCCCATTCATTAAAATTCTGTCTTAATATATTTCTTTGTTCTACCACATCATCATCTATTATTTTATAGATAACTTCGACTTCTTCTGGTAGTCTCAATTTAATGTTATTCAATAATTTAGAGAGTAGTGGAACTAACCAAGAGCCAGTTCCACCACATCCCACTTGTAATATAACTATTTTCCTACAGTGCTGGATTAAGTTCATCAGATAGTTCTCCAAAATTTGCGTAATCAAATGGAAATTTTAAATTATTAAATGTATCTCTATAAGTTTTATTTCCAGTAATTGCAGGTTGAAGTTTAGATTTTTTCTTTTCTTCTTCTGCTGATTTTTTAATGATTATATTTAAGCGGCTAAGATCAGTTTGATCTAATTCGGGTTGAGTTACACCAATATTAAATACATCATCAAAAGCGATAGGTACAAATCTTAATCCGTTCCAAATTCTAAATTTAGAATCAACATTATAAAACGAACTATCCTCATTTAATTTACCAACAACTCCATAATAACACAATGATGTTAATTTTTCATCAGCATCATCTGTACCTGAAAAACTAGCTCCCATTGTATGGTGACTGTGAATTTGAAGATATCTTACATAATCTTTTGACATCTCAAATTTTTCATCATAATCATATCCAACATGAACAGAATTTACCAATTGTTGTTCGATATTAGTTATGAATTGTTTTGTCTTTTTATCATAATATACATTCACACAAATTTCGGATTTAACCTTATCGTATACATATTTAAAGATCTCTATAATCTTAATAAATACTTCAAGATTTGGTTTTGGAATGAATGGATAAATTGCTGCATTCTCACCAAATTTTAGTAATTTTACATTAGAATATTTAACACTATCAATTTTATCAATTGAAATTCCAAAATCACTTTTTGTACCAATATACATTCCATCAGCGGCAAAGATTATATTGTAAAAATCGAATGTTTCAATTAATTCATCAAATTGTTTGTCATAAAAACTTATTTTAGCTAGACTAGTTTCATTAATTTGTGTCAGTACTTTCTCGATTGGTGTCATTTTCTTCTCCTTCAGTATTATTTATATGACTTGCTAAAGCTTCAGTTAGATATATTGTTCTTATATCATGATTATTTATAGTGATATCTTGTGGAAGTTGTGCTTGAAGTTGTTGATCTAATGCTTGTTCATGAAGTTCTTCTACAGACGTAACTAATCTTCCTTCACCGTCAAAATGTTGTCCATCTTGAACTCCAGTTGAATCATTTATAGGAATATTTTGTGGTTGTGGAACATCTGTTCGAATTTGTTCACCAACAACGAAATTTAGAGGAATTGCTTCTATTGGACCTGGACTAACAAATCTTAATGCAATTTCATGAAGTCCCGGAATATTAGTTTGATTTAGATTAAAACCAACTTGGTCAGCACATTCTCGAAGTTGTTCACCAGTAAGATTTTCTAGAAAATTTTGAGCCTGTTGATTACGAATTTCATCAGTTGTATATATTGTAGTTGCAGTCGCTGCAGTATGAGTAATATATCCAGGATAATATCTTTGATGATTTTCTGGTGGTTCTTGAATTATTGCATGGTCACGAAGTTCATCACGGACTCGAATTTCTTCAACAGTACCAATATTTCCTCGTTCAAATCCGGCTTCAGGATTTCTAATTGGGTCTGCTGGTCGATCTTCGTTTTGTAGATCTTCAGTTGTTTCTTCTTGATACCATATTGGTTCGTCATCTTCATCTTGGGGTTTATTTAATAATTTACGTTCAAAATCTGAAATAGGTTTTGGGATACTTGGAGTTAAAATAAACATATTCAAATTTAAATCCTCTATTGATTCACATTGTGATAGATAAAATAATGCATCCATAAAAGAGAATTCAAAATCGTCATGTTTGACTTTCTCTCTTAGTATATCAATATCAAAACAAGATGGTATTTGATTATTAAATTTAATATTTGGATTATAATCCCCATTAAAAACTGAGGTAATTATTCCAGCATATGCTGCATCTTGTATAGAATCTGGTTGGGTTTTTGAATATGAATATGAATGGTTTCCTAAACACATATGATCATTTGATGATATGTTTCCATATGGAAATCTATAAAATCTATCTTTAATTTTAATCACTGTGAGCTCTTGCCGATATCCAAATAGAATCTTTGATTCAGTAGTTATAGTTGGAATTAATAAAGTATATATTTGAAACATTGGTAATTTACAAGTTATATGAGGTGAATTTATTAATTTAAAATTTTCATCATAAACTTTCTCTTTTTCATTTGCAATCATTATAAGTTTAAAATTATCAGTTTCAAAATCTTTAACCTTTTCATAAAGCTCATTATATGTTTTTAAATGATTTCCAGTACCACCAGATCTATCTGGTTCTTCTTCTCCATTATTAACCATATTAATTTCACGCCCTCTATGTCTATTAACATCAGAAGGATTAGGAACTCTTTTAGTTCTAAAATCTGGTTTCAAACGACTCACAATATCAAATGATAAAGTTGCAAATTTATTTGTTTCCATATATAGAGGCATAAAATATTCCGTATTACTATTTTGCATTCTTGTATAAGAATGATTAAATGATCTTTTCCATTCAGTTTGAACATTGTCTAATTTTAAATATTTTCCGATATCATAACTTGAAGCTTGAATACATTTTCCGGTCACCATATCTTCTACAAATATACAATTCCTATCTTTATGTATGTATATAACTATCCCAAATGGTGATTCGTCAACCTTGACATGTTTTGTGATATTAAATATTATATTTTTTCTCATAGCTCTTCCTTTTTAGTTTCTTCGTTTACGATAAATTCAATTGAATTATCAGTGATTAATATTTTTGGTTTTATGGATTCTAATTTTTCTAAATGTTCTTTGATTTCTGCTGTTAAAGGTTCAAATAGATGATTCTGAATGAATTCAATTCTTGAGTTATCTATAAGTTCAACACGAGATATAATAGAAGATACCATTACTTCAAAACAAGTGTGTTCAAGAAATTCTATTGTTTTCTTATTATTTCTAACATCTTTAAATTTTATAGATCTAATATAACTTGTTAAGAATGTTTTTTTATAATACTTAAATTTTTTAGGATCAGTGTAAAGTTTTAAAGCTTCCGATTTATCGAATTTTTCTATATTAATCTTAATTATTTGATCAATTTCCATAGTCTCCTCTTTCACATCTTATTTCGAGTTGTTCAAGTATTAAATCTATATAACACCATACTTCAAATAATGAAGACCTTCTAAGAATATATGAATCTCCTATAAGATCTAATTCAAGTTTTTTATTAGTTGTAAATTCATTTACTTCTTGAAGAGTAGATACTCTTCCATGACGATGACACATATCTTTAAGAGTATATAATAATGTTGTTGTTGAGAAATCTTCACAAATTCTACTTGCCGGATGATCTTTTAGATATTTAATTAAATGTTTTATAATAATATAATAACTTAAATCATCTGGTCTACTATTAATATAATTGAGTTTAATATAATTTTCTTCAGATGTATCTAAAGTTTCTGGATTAAATTCAATGGAACTTGTTACTAACATTTTATTCTTCACCTTCTTTCTTTTTGTAAATTAAAAATGGCTCGACAATCATAATCGATTGTCGAGCCATTTGTTTATCCGTGGTTAGCCTTTTGTACCGGCAGTGATCTTAAAAGTGATAATTGTTTTATCACCAGTTGTTGTGAGCGTTGCTTTCTCTTTGGCAATTTCCTTAAAATATGAACTCACCATATCAAATGCTTGATTGATGGTTAATTCATTTGGAACTGTTTTAATTGTGTTATTGTTAACAATAATTTCCGTAACCTTTTTGGTCTTAGGAATTACAACCTTAGCTTTCTTAACCGGAGTTTTCATAGCTGCAACGCTTTTAGCGGCTGATTTCTTAGGAGATGTGATAGCTACAAATTTCTTACCACACTTTTTACAAATCCACAGCTGCTCATTATCCTTGTTAAACCCCTTCTTTGTTACTTCACTCTGACACTCACAATTTGGACAATACTTTAACTCTGACATCTTTTTTACTCCTCCTGTTCTTTTATTTGGTCTAAAATGTTTTCAACTATTGATTCTACTTCACTATAATCTCCGTTTCTTAAATAATGAACATCATTGTCTGAAAATTTGATAGCATATGTTCTAGTTTCATTTTGAACTTCATCTGTCAAATTTTCTAATTGCTCGAATTTTTCTTTTCCGAGCTTCTCTTTTAAATCATTTAAAATTTTAGTGAGGTCTAGTTCTGCAAATAATTCTTGTAGAACTTCTTCATTAATAACTTCAGGAATTTTATGTTCTGTAATTACTTCATCTAATATATTAATTAATAAATCAATTTCTAAAGTATTTAAAGCAACAATTGTGTCATCTTTCATTTTAGTATCCTCTTATAATATAAATTATTAGTCCAGAAACAAGAGCAACAACAATGCATGATCCGAAAATTATTGCTTCCATTTTCCAACCTAACCAATTTTTTCCAATAATTGGATATGTATGTTTAAATTCTTTCATTTTCTCTCCTACAGTTTCATAGATAATACTAGTGGGTAAATAAAAGTCTTCATATAATTTCGTGCATCTACATTGCCGTCTTTTGGTCTAATAATGTATTTTCCATCATCGGCGAGATATCTTTTATTATCACAAATATAATATTCATTTAATAACTCATTTAAATTATTCGATAAAAGAATATTTAGATATTGTTTTGAATATATTTTTAAAACTTCTCGGAAATCTTCAAAATTGTTCAGAAGTATATCTTTTTGTAGTTGTTTGATATATCCTGGAACATGCTTGTATATTCCTTTTACGATAATATCGTTACCCGTTAAGAAATAACTTGTTCTATTTGATCTAACATATCTTTCGTGTTGAGTCATATGAAATTCAAAGTTGTGTGATAAAATAAAATTTATAAAATTGTCTTGAGATGGTTTCTCATTAATATTCAAAAGTTTATTTAATGTATCATCATCACAGGATACTGTTGCTCCATCTTTTTTTAATTCGATCAATGTTGTGTTTCCTATTTCAAAAATAGCTCCACATACAATAATTTTTGAAATAATATTTAAAAGATGAAGGTATTCAGTATTCACTAGTGATGTTGCAATGAAAATATTCCGAGACTTTTTATCTTCAATTTTATTCATTTGGATAATGAAATCATCTGTTGAATTAAATAAGCAACGACATATAGAAGTAAAAGCTTGTCTAATATCTATATCAATTATATTTATATTAGTACTTTTTGATACTGTTATAAATTGATTGGTTGTATCAGCAAGATACCAACTAACATGCTTGTCAGCTTTTGCTACTTCTTTATATTGTTCTGGAAATTTAATTTTACTATATTTGTTTAAAAGATCTTCAAAAAATTTCATAGGGATTCCTTTAATTAAAAATCGGCAAGAGCATTAAATTAGCTCTTGCCGATAAAAATATAAAATTGGCTGAGGTGGCTCGGCTTGAACGAGCACTATTTACCTTCAAAGGGTAACGTTTTACCAGTTAGACTACACCTCAATATATTCATATTATTTCTATATGAAACTTTTGAATTTCAAATTATAAACCATCAACAAAACAGATGCGTTCGAAGTCAAATCTTCGAAGTTGAATCAAATGTTGAATAGCATCAAATTGTATACTTGAAGCTGTTGCCGCATAAATCCCAGGAGAATCCAAAGGAATATATTTCATTTTAAGTTTTGGATCTTCTCCCATTAAATCTATGTCATCTACGAAAATTTTATAAGCAACAGAATCAATATCTGTAGCATTAAAATCTCTACCTAAATGAACATTCTTAATACCTGTGTATTTAATATCCATTATTTCTTTAGTAGGCACAAAGATTTTAAAATATTCTACTTCCTTAACAGCTTTTTTAATAGCTTCTGTCTTACCTGATTGACGAGGAGCTACTACTAAAGTTTTAGGAATTAATAGATTACAAGCTATTTCATGTGGTTCTATTAGTGTTATTCTTATATTGTTTTTCATATTCTCTCCATATCTCTTAATATAAATTCATTTTCTAATTCGCTCCTTCTACTATCGCTTTTATTGAATAGTTGTTTATCTGTCTCCATAAATCGTTCGATACTTAAATTTGAATCAAGTAATTGTGAGAAACATTCGTAACAAATATATCCAAATCTACGTGAATGTCTATCACACATAACATTATCACAATTATATCTATCACAAGATAATACACCCATTTCTTTCTCCTAGAAGATATTATTAAAATCCTCATAGACCTGTTGATCAGATATTAAATAAATCTGTTCAATCTGAGGCATATCTTTCTTTGTTTGAACATACCATGTAAAATAGAAATCGAGCACAGGAATATTTTTCTTAACTAATAATTGAATATTAGCCTCTCTCATTCTAATAGTATCTAGATACATGATCATCACAATATTACTAATATGATGACGATCTAAATCAGTATTCGCTTCATCATTATAAACATTATTAATGTCAAATGATTTGTAAATTTTCCAATAAATATCCTGATTTGGGTCGTTCATAAAATCAGAGAATTGTATTTTTAAACCAACTGGATAACATATTTTAATTTTTGGTCTAATTGTAGCGGCAAGAGTACTTGATGATATTTTAAGAACATCATTTGCGGACAGATTTAAATCTCTTGCAAGCGCAATTGAAAATGTATCCGGAAAATATTCAGATTCAACAATTGTTGTTTCTTCGGTTGGTAATACACTCATTATAATATTGCTCTTTTTGTCCAACTTTGATAAAAAATCCGGATTTATATCATGTATAACTTTCATTCTGATTCTCCTATTTTATTGATTTTAGTATTATCTAATAATGGATTTGCCCACTTGACTAAATTTGTGGTTTTTATTTCTGCTATATGATTATTTTTTGCACCTTCTTTATTAATATATGTTCGATATGAAATTGCTCCTTCTACTAAAACTAATGCACCATTTTTAATAGAATCTACTGCTATCTCAGCAGTTTTCCCCCAACATACTGTTCTATGCCATTTCTTATTGGCTTGAATTTCTCCAGATTTATCGTACCATCTATCGATAGTACTTAATGAAAAATTTGTTACACTTGTATTATTTGAAGTTTTTCTTAGAGATAAGTCTGATCCGACATTTCCAACTAAGATTATTTTATTCAAACTTCCTTCCCATTTTGATACATTTGTTGCTTTAATTTCTGCAACTTTTAAAGTTTTATTATCTTTCTCATAGTGTCGATATGAAATAGAACCTTCAACAAGAACTGTATCTTTTACTTGAAATGAATTTACTATTTGATCTGCTATTTTCCCCCAACAAACAATATGGTGCCATTTTTTATATATTTGTTCTTTCCCATCTTTATCGGTCCATGTATTTGATGTTGTTAGTGTAAAATTTGTAACAGAAGTTCCGTTTGTTGTCATTCGAAGAGACATTTCAGATTCAATGATTCCCACTAGGAGAACTTTATTATAATTTCGCGCCATCTTCTTACTCCTCTTGTATAATGATTTTATTAAATGAAAGTGAGATGGGATTCGATACCCATACGTTGACTTTTTAACAACCAAATTTGTTCAAATCCTCTTGGGCTATGCTCACCCTCATATTGTGTACCTAGTAACCTTTCGGTGTTCGGCCTGCCGAAAAGTAGTAACGTGCATAACTGCTACTCCCCGGTGTTTCTCGTCAGTTTATAGGCATAGATACGCCTCGGAATGATGTCCGATATTGTCCGGTTTGGTAGGGCGTCTAGTTCACCATCTAACGTTTGGTTGTATCCAACAAGTCCATACTTTGCGTCTTTATTCTTTCGCCACTCACTTTCTTTATCTTATTTCAAATGCTGTTGAGCTGTAAGTTCAAATCCTTTTGTGTATGCAAAATTACATGCATAAAGGAATGCTTCTCGTTGCCAACCAATAAAATCATAAAAATACGTACCATTTCTTGGATCTTTGACAGTGAATCTAATTTTCTCTTCATTTTTTTCAATTGTACAAACTGGTCTTTCTTGTTGCCAATTTGCACCTGGAATCTGTTTGAATAATTGTTCAAGACAAGTTGTTGATAATCTTGGGGAAGTATACGCATTAAAAGCTGTAGCTGGATAAACTGTTCCGGCAACGAGACGTTTTAAATTCTCAAGATATACAACATTTCCTTGAATTGAATTGTTTGTTAGATTAAGAAATGCAACTCTCATGTTTCCAAAATCAAGATTAAACGAAAGAATTACAAAATGTGCCTCAGTTTGTGCTGGTTGTTGTCTTGGATTCATATAAAATTTAGGATTAATTAACCAGAATAAATCAACAATTGCATATTTCTGTTTAGCTGGTGATGGTGGAACAAATTCTGAAACTGGAGCTGAAAATGGATCTGTTACAATTCCACCATTTCCAGTTGCGAAACTATCCGCACCAGTTGAGAAACTATCTGGACCAGGAACACCAGTTGTACCAGCATCTGTTACTAAACTTTCAAATGTTTGATTTCCTGTTTGCATAAAGCCAACAGGAGGAGTTCCAAAAGGAACACCATTTTCTTCATTACCCATATTTGCTGCCTCCTTGTATTTTCTTTTATATTTTTTATTTTTCTGGTGGAGTAAATAACCTTAATTCAAATTTTGTTGGTTGTATATTATATGAAGATTTCTCATAAACAAGAATATCAGCTAAAAATTCTGTAGATAAACTTATAAGTATATCTGCCTCACGGCGAGTTATTGGGCATGACGATTTTTGAGATCTTAAAGCTTTAATAGCTCTGTCTTCTGCGTTATCACGACCATATGCTTTAATCGGTTGATCTAGAAAACTACACAGAGAAATACCTCTTGAATACTTATTTGATTTGATATCATAAAGAACACAAATTGTAATTCTAGGATGTTTATTTGCATCTCGATAATGATAAAATCTTCTCTTAATTGTATTACAATTTGAATAAAGAAATTCTTTATTCTTTTTAAATTTAATTTGATCTTCTAAATTAGAATCTGTTTGATTCATTGCTTTGAGTAATTCAATTGCTTCTTCTGATAGTTTATATTTTACTGGTCTATAAGTTACTGTTGTACTCTTAAACATATTTCCTTTCCTCTTTTTTATAGTTCTGTTATTATAATATCTAATTTATTCATTAACCATTTAGCTACAATATGACGATGACAAAAATTCAACGATGCTTCATAACATAATAGAATAGAATCTTCTCCAAGTTCTTGATAAGTTTTTGCCGCATCCAAATTGTTTAAAATCTCATTATGATATCTAATTGTATACTCTTCTTTTGTAATTTTT
This sequence comes from uncultured Lentimicrobiaceae bacterium, assembly GCA_964598505.1. Lineage (GTDB taxonomy): Bacteria > Bacteroidota > Bacteroidia > Bacteroidales > WCHB1-69 > CAZRCF01. Next base: position 129,403 of record CAZRCF010000001.1, read on the forward strand.
TTTGATTTATAATCCATAACTAAGTCCCAACTTGGACAAAGTGGTTTATAAATTCTAACTTTGAATCCCTCTGGGGGTTTTCTCGAAATTGATACTAATTTTGGATCATCTTTTACAATTTTTGGAGATGCGAAATATGAAGTCTTCATAGGGCATTTATTCTCCTCTTCTAATTAATTCTTTTTGTGCTTTGATTTTTGTGGGTTCATCTGGAGGACTTGTTGCTAGAAATTGAATATACCAATATGGTATATCTTCCATTGGAATGAGTTTACCTTTTATGTAATACCTACTACAATCCATTATTTGCCTCCTTTTAAAGATTCTAAATACATTTCAGCAATGAGCTGGGCTGCTTTCAAACTTAGACGTCCTTGGGTAGTTATACTCTTAGCTAATTGTTTGTTACTAAATCTATAACTTTGTTGACCAAATAATCCATATAACGTATTCATTGTGACCTTGATTGCTTTTTGCCGCATCTCAAAAAATGAATAATCATTAGTTCCTTTTTTAAATTGATCTCTTTCTTTCTCATAATTATTTCTAAGGTCTTTAAGATTTTTTAAGAAATCAATAAATAATCCTTTTTTAGTTTCATGTTTTACAAACAAGCAACCAGATAAAGATAATATTAAATTATTTGTTTTCAAATAGTTCTCAAAAGACTTTACAGGAATTTTTATTATCTTAATTGTTGGTTTTAAAATATCTTCAATTATATATAGAAAATCTGGATCTGTCGGCAAAGAATCATTTATAAGATACTCATTACAAAAACTATTGTATTCTTTACTGTTCGGATGTACATCATCAAATAAATCAATCATTGGTAAGAAATATCTTCTTATAATCATGTAATCTTCAATCTCTTGTTGATTAAATAATTGAGATAATGATTTCTTATGATCTTCTATTTTCTTCAATAAATATGCTATAATTAAATAATAATTTTGAACGTATTCACCTTTGTTTTGTGGCTTTAATTTATCTACATATTTGACAGTCATTTCATATAAAGAAAGATATATACTCTGTGGTATCGGCATTTTAGCTATTAGAGCTTTATCTATTGCTGCTAAAAACTTATATGTTAACGGGTCGATAATTTTTCCAAAGAATGTATCAAACGATATATTTAATTGAGTAATCATTGATGGATATAATGAACTAGCATCCAAATCTACTATGATACCATCTTTACTTGTTAAAATTTGTGCTCGTGATTGTTTCACATAAGCACCTGGAAAATGACCAGTAATTGAACGATAAGTTTGTTGACTTATTTCTTTTATGGTCTTTTTCATTTGTTTTGGGATATAAAGAGTTGCCATTTCATCATCTGAAATAGATACGGTCGATTCATCTAATATTCCAAATCTTGTAAATTTACCTTCTTCATTTAATTTGTAATTAACATAAGTATCAAATAAGATTGACGAACCTCTTAAAGAAGCAGTAAATGGTGTTTTCATTAATCTTCTTAAGAGATTGTAAGATTCAATATGTTTTAATTTTGAATTCATTCTAACACATAAAGCTACGTCAATTATATTATATAGAAGAAAATTAACAGGATCTTTTTCATAGAAAGTATCAAGAGTCATTCCCTCTGATTTATATTCTTTTTTCCTTAAATCTAATTCTGCATCAGATACAAAATCTAATGCATAACTACTCTGTTTTGACCCCATATTTAAACCACCGTCGTCTCTTGGTTTGTACGCGTATAAGAGATCTAAAACAGGGTATTCTGGAATCTTAATTAAGAATTCATTATTGAATTTTTCAACTTTTATTTTACCGAATTGTGATAAGATCTTGCCGATTTCAACTTCATTCTTATTTAATATATTACTTAATCTAAAATAAATATAAGGCAAATCGAATCTATCAGTTGCCCAACCAGAAAGAACACTTGGATCAATTTCTTTAATTTTATTCCAACATGCTTTAATTAAATCTGTTTCATTATTAAAAACATATATTTCCAAACTCTCACCATCAACAATATATTTATCATCGGCAAGATCTTTTGTAAAAGCTTGTATAAGATTCGGAATTTCTTCTTTTTCTGGAAATTTTTGAATATTACTATGTCCTAATAAATAATAAGATCTAAATATTTTATCAAATGTGTTATAAATTGTGATTGCATTTATTGGAAATTTAGCTATTTCTGGTTTTGGAAATATTCCAGCATTGCTAGTGTATACTTCAATATCCAAAAATAAAATATTCAGTTGTTGATCTTTATCGATCACATCTGTTCTATTTTTTAAATAATTTTGTATACTATAATATTGTTGATAGTCTAAATCCAATCCATAAACTTGATACGGGTTTATATTCATATCTTTAAACTCTTGAAAAGAAAAAGATTGCAAAGCTTTCACCTCCTTTTATATTCTTAATAATATAATTTCTATATGAAAATTGTAATTAATAAAAAATGGGAGATTTGACTCTCCCACTGTTTCTTGCCGTTATTTAACTAATTTTAAATATGATCTTTCATGTTTACTTTCGATTTTTTCTGGTAATGGAACCGGAGCATCTGCATCTTGTTTTTTAGTTATAGCTTCTGGTATTTTTACTTCATACTCAACTTTTAATAATTGATGTGGAATACCACCCATAGTAAATTCTTCTCCACGAATTTGTTGATTATCTAATTTCCAAACAGTTTCTCTTAATTTAAAATCTTTAGTTGGAACTAATGGGTAGAATTTAACGTTCCACCATCCCGGCTTATAATCTGGAGTTACATCAATAATTTTAATATAAAATCCTTGAACTTTATTAACTTTTACTAAGACAATTTCACCATTATTTGTGATTACGGAATTATCCATTTCTGACTCCTATAATTTGGCACTTTGTGTGCTGTATCATTCATTATTCCTCCCAATGTCCCTGACAATCACAATTTTCAATATTACAATTTTGCCAACCATGGTTTTCTTGATCATGATCACATGTACAATTTACAAAGTTTATTTGTTCTTCATTATATTCATCATCCATTTCTGCCTCCTGTAATGAAAAATTGGTGGGAAGATTTCTCTTCCCACCAATTAAATGGGCACTTGGTGTGCAATAGGTCTTTCAACCAGGTCGCGTATGCGACCCTTCTATTAGGTTACCAAACCACCATTTTTAAAAAGGTATAGGGACTAATATAGATGTCGACTTCTCTAACGCCAAACCTACCTTTCTAGTATTGGTAGCGAGAGCTGGAATCGAACCAGCTTATACAAGCTTATGAGGCTCGTGAGTAACCACTACTTTATCTCGCAACGATATTAAGCTTCTGACTCGTACTGTTTCATCAGTCGAGCCTTAAATGTATCAAAATCAATTAGAGCTTCAATCATCTTGATGATTTTACCATCGAGTCCTGAGATACGGACAACCTTCGAACTGGGTTTGAAGACTGATTTTTGATTAGGAGCTACATTAATTAGCAAGACTTTGCCTGCCAGATGATCTGGCATAATTCTGCGATATGCTTCAATGTTACACTCCTCTACCCAAGTTACTTCGTCTGTAATGATGACGAACAAATCCATTTCTGGATTATTCTTCAATGTCCACTCGATAGCATTCATTAATTCAGTACCACCATTACAAACAATTGAATTCTGAATCTTTTTAGCTATATCATTCGGACCGAAATTGTTAAGCATGGGTTTAAAAGTTGATGTAATATCTTCAATTCCAGCAGATCCATGTCCTCCGTAGTTTTTCGACGCAAATGTATAGAACTTAAAATCCTTTAAGAACAATCCATTCAACATCGATAGAAATTTAGAGCCAGTTCGATGTCCTTCTCCTTTCATTGATCCTGATCGATCATATAAAATGACAGGCTTAGATGCACGGCACTTAAAGGATACGTACTTTCTGAGAATTTCATCGCACACATCCTCAATTTCTTGAGGAACTCGGATATGTTTATTATATCCACTGTGTTCGATACTTTCCAGAAAAATCAGATCAAACGGATTGATGAATCTTAATGCAGATCCACCCTGAAAGAGTGAAGTTAAACGAGTTTTCAATGTACCAGCATCCTCTCCTTCTAAGAACGATAAATTCTTGATGAGTGAATTAATGGGAAGTTTAGCCACGTTTAATTTAACATACTCTTGCTTTTGTTCATGTGAAACACGATCATCACTAATCGCTGCAGTTGTATGTTCTGATTTCTCGATCGCTCCAGTCTCTTTATTAACGACTGTTACCAGTTTCGATCCTTTACTATCTTCGATGATTGCTTTGTAAAGCAAACTCATTTCAGACGTAGCAGGTTTTGGCTTCAAGATCTTGATTAAGTCTTTCAGTTTGAATTCACGGTTAAGCATCTTACGACGCTTTAGAGTGAGATCACCATAGGATTCAAGTGACATCCTAAGAGACAAAAATGTTACTTTTGGAATTGACTTTAGACCACCGATAATTCTTCCTTTCCAGTAACTTAAGAAGTTAGCTAGAAAGTCAGGACGTGTAAACACATCATGAATGATTCTGTAACAGCTATGTCCAGCAGCTTCAAGACGAGCTACCATAATTACGGGAGATAATCTGATTCCCATAATTTTTCCCAAATACCACGCGAGAGCGATAACAAACTGAGGTTCAGTTGCAATCAGCTTATCAATTAATCTCTCGAAATTTTCCAATTTGGCTTTTATACCAAGATAGAAGCTATTTCGAGGAACGAACGATGAAGCTTCAAGGAACAACGCTTGGTCATTATGCATCTTATAGACTGTGTAACCTTCTTCGTTCTTGATTTTTTTACTTGCTTTCGCCCTCGCCGCATACACCTTGTTTTTCATCACTTTGTTAATTTTGTACATGTTATCTCCTTTCGATTGAGAATAAAATTTATGAGCGGAATTGCCCATATACAAAATTACTATTTCTATATGAAACTTTTAAAAACAAAAAATAATTCCCCTGCCCATTTTCATGGTTAGGGGAAAATTAGTGAGCATACGAAAGGAGATTCAAAGTTAAACTTTGATCTTTTAATTTTTATTTATAAAATTTAGTCGTATGTAATGCTCGCTAGCTTTTTAATTTTTTTAGTGACCACTCTTTCGAGTGGCCAAATTGATGCGGATAGTTTATAGAACCCAAGTCTATTGCGGATTTCTCCGCGGCATATGTAATCCACATCAGCTCTATCGAAACGGATTTCTCCGATTGATTGTGTAACTGCTCCCTATAAAGAAGCAGTCAAATTGGCAGGGATAATTTTGCCGCCAGCTTTCGTTGGCTTGCCATTGGAGCGAGTTTCCCCGCGATTTTAATTAATTAGATTAATTAGTCGTATGTAATCCCTGCAAGCGAATTTTGCTCCGCGACCTCGCCGAACCTCATTGGGTTTGACACTCACCGGAGAGCTAATTATAAATGAAACTATCCCGTCGAACAGTTTCACTTTCAAATAAGAGATGAATCCGTCGACTCATTCTTATTTTATAAAAGTAATATTTCTATATGAAACTTTTGAATATCAGAAAATTATCTATTTGATTTTATTAATGAATTCCATAAAAAGGGAACTAGAAATTTTAGTTTCTTTAGTAGGCGGTGCGAGCTGAGGTTTAGTTTCTTCTGGAATCTTTGGTATAGCTGATTTCATAGTTATTTCATGAATTCGTTGTCCCATGATTGCTTTCATCTTTGGAATATTAAGTAATTGTTCAAACAGGTCCAATCTTGTAAAGCGACTAGTTTGATAACCTTGATCCGCTATAATAACATGAATTTTTTTCCAAGCTCTTGCCGATTGCAATATTGAATTTGCTTCATTAAATGTAATTTCCCTTTTAAGAGAGCTTGCTTTTTCTCCTTCAATATATTTGAATCGATTCATATCTACGACTTTATCAAGAACATCTTCAATCAATCCTAATATCAATCTTTCAGGAATTTCAAACTCTTTTTTATCATTCCATCTATCATCAAGATTTTTAATATCGATTTTCAATTTAATAGCTTCTTTGATTGTTATTTTCTTTTTCTTTGGATCATAGATACTTAAATTAAGTTTCATTTTATACCTTCTTAATTAACTCTAGTGTTTGTGGATTAAGTTTAAATATAATTACTTCACCATGGAGTTTTGGTTTAGCTACAACCATTTCACCATTAATAATTTCTAAATATGGATCAAATGTAAACCATGCTGAAAGAGGTTTTTCAGTTGAAATTTTTTGAATATCAACATTATATGCAATTATTTTTATCCAACCTTCTTTAGCATTAGCTTCGATATCATGTCGAGACCAAGTATTATTAAAAAGAGTAGCATAATATGCATGTTCAACAAGTTCTAAATTACCATACTCCAATTGTTCAAATTCATCTTTATGTTCTAGCATGTATTTTGGATCTTGATTATATATTTCCATTTTACTTATCCTCATAAGTATTATGTATTATAATAGAGGTAATTAAATATGCTGTAGCTGTAACAAACCATCCAGCTGCTACTAAAATAGTAGTTATAATAATATTAATTATAACCATCACTAGTACCGGTACTGGTCTAGTTGAAAATGAAGACTTATAATTAAAATATATAATGTCTATTGGTCGAATTATTGTATTATAAATTAAATTAAATATCTTATTTTCTGGTGGTGGTATTTTTGTACAAAGTATCGCAATCAGGTTAGCCCAGATATAATATATTAGTAGATTACCTGTTGTCTTAACAAACATAAAAGTCGATAGCAAAAGACAACTAATTAATAATACTTGTTCAATAATGTAATAGATTAACTGTTTATTTTTTTTCATCTTTATACCTTTCTTTAAAATGGTCGGGGTGAGAGGATTCGAACCTCTGGCCCTTCGCTCCCAAAGCGAATGCTCTACCAAGCTGAGCTACACCCCGACGTATTATTTACTTTCTTCTAATGGTTTAAATTGAAAATTGTCACCTTTATATTCTTTCATTGCTTTAAGAATTATATCTTCCTTATCAAGAGTCGTAATAAAAATCTGTGAACTTAATCCAAGTATATTACTTAATATTTCCCATTCGTCAGTAGTTTCAGATGTTACTACTAATTGTTTTTCAATTTTCATACGTCTTCCTCGCGTCCAGTTTCATGATGGGTACTTTTAGTAGCACAGTTTCCACCAAATCTTGATATATTTTCTTTTTCGCGAATATATCTTAAAGCAGTTTCGTGTCTAGATTCACCTGGATATTTATTTAAAACCTCAATAATGAGTTCATAGTATAATTCTTCAATTGGTTTAATTTTACAATTACATTCTGATTTTTTATCTTCGTAAGCTTTAATTGGAGTTTTAATTGGTGCATGAATTAAACAATAATATGGGGTATAAATTTCTTTATCTTCAACCCATTGTGATTGAGGATAAACTGGACTCAATTGTTGTTTTTTTATGGATTTTACAAAACAAATTCCTTCAACAGCTTTTTTAGGATCAATTAAGCATCCACAAGTTTCACAAGTTTTAAATACTAGAGTAGGATGAAGTTTTTGTTCATGTGCATTTAAATAATCTCTACATAAATCATCAACCATTTTATATATTTTGTTTTTAGTTCTCTTTAGCATTTTTTAAATCCTCATTTTCTTTTAAAAACCAAGCTAATCCCAGTAGATAACGATCGCTGATTGGTTGTTTATTTTTAATTCTATTTATAGTTCCAAGACAAACTTCTGCTATTCTATTATTTTCTATTGCGCATGAGGCAAGAGCTTCTAATAATAATGGATCATGAATTTTTTCAAAAACATATTGAATGGCAGATGAAGTTGATGGATGTCGTTCTCCTACATTTAGTTCTGTTCTATCCATATTTTATTCCTCTATGTTTATAGATTTAGCGTCTCTCATAACTGTCCATTCATTTGGATTTGTTATATCAATGGACATAACTGCTGTTACTCTATCACCATAATGAGCAGTTACAATATATGGTCTTGCAAAAGATTTTCCTATTACTGTATCTCCTACTTTAAGATCAGATAGCATTTCTACATCTGTTATTATTTTCATAGATTAATAACCTCTATTCATTGCTTCGTTTGCAAGTTCATCGGCGCGAGCATTCTTAGCTCTTGGAATATGATTGATTGTAAACCCATCCCCAAAAAGTTTTAAAAGTTCTAATGCTCTATCATACAAGGGTCTTAATCTCGAATTACGAACTTTATATTCTCCTTTTATATGTTTGACTACTAACATTGAATCTGAATAAATATTGATTCGTGTTGCACCATGTTGTTGAGCAAGTTGTAGACCATGTATAAGTCCCATATACTCAGCAGCATTGTTTGTTGTTGTTCCAAGAAAGATAGAAGTTTCTGTTACTATTTTATGTTGGTTGGTGGTTTGAATAAGCACTCCAACACCTGCAGGGCCGGGATTACCTCTACTACCTGCATCAAAATAAAGATCACATTCTAAATGTTCCATAAAATTCCTCCTAATAAAAAATCTCTGGGAGAGATTTGACTCTCCCAGAGATAGTTTTGATCGTATAAACGATCTAATTAACCGATAGATGCCAAGATATCGCCAACTACGCCATCCAAAGCGCCTTTGACCTTGCCACCACGTCCACCGCCCTTGCCAGGAAGTGTATCTTCCGGACGTGACAAAAAGTCTTTGATATAAGTCTCAACTTTTGCCAACTTAGCAGCATCACCAGCAGCAGCCTCACGAAGCTGTTTCTTGGTGCTCATCAATACACGATTAACCTGGAATTTGGTAACTCCAACTGTTTCGCCAATCTGAGTATAGCTGTGATCTTTGACCAGAGTCAAAATCTGTTTGACCTGCTCAGGATTCATCTGAGTTGCGGGTTTCTTACGATCTTCGCCAGAAGCTTTCTTGCCTTTTACTTTCGGAGCCTTTGCGGCTGCGGGTGCTTCTGTGGTTGCTGCAGCTTCTGCTGCTACGGGTACTGCGCCATCTTTGGGTTTTGCGAACGGAAATTGTGCCATGTTTTTAATGCCTCCTAGATTTTTGTTGTTTGACTTTGTTTAAGTTGTTTATTAACTTCTGTTAATATGACTTCCATATTAACACCCTCCGAATTCATAATCGCTCTCTTTAGTTCAGTATTCGTGATTATACTGATTAAATTATTTAATTGTGTATCAGTATCTGGCCATTTGACTTTATATTCAAATCCAGATCTAATACAGGCTTCTAATTGATTTGGATTCATTTCACCCAAACCTTTAAATCTTCCAATCTTAAATCCCTTTGATCTAAAATCTTCAATTTTAGATTGATCATAAATTGGATAATACTTGTTTCCTTTTGTTGCACCATATAATGGTGGAATAACAATTGAAACTTTGCCAGACTTTATAAAATCTGCAGCAAACTTCTGTAAAACTAAAAGTACAAGTACAGCAATATGCTTTCCATCTTCATCAGCGTCACCTACAATTTTTATAGCTTTATATCTCCTGTTGCTAACAGGACCAAGTGCTTCTAATAAGTCTTTAATCTCTTTATTTTTTTGTATCTTTTCTAGGGTTGCGGATTCAACGTTTAATACTTTTCCTTTTAAAGGATATACAGCTTCAGTTTGTTTCAAAGTAATTTGTTTAATTGTTCCACCTGCCGAATCACCCTCAACGATATATAAAACATCTCCAGGTGATTTTTGGCAATCTTTTAATTTGTTTCCTGCGGAAACTCTCTTAGTAGATCTTGCCGATTTAGAAGATCCATTAATAATTTTTTGGTGCAATTTTCTTTCTAAATTAGCTTCAATAGTACTAATTACTTGATTTACAAACCAGTCAATTTTACCCTTTAATGGATCAATCAAGATCTTCTTAACATCAAGGACCATTCTGACTTTAGTTTGACTATCAAATTTTGGCTCAGGAATACTTATCATTATAAATGATCGTAATCCATTTAAATATTCTCTATCATTGATTTTTGAAAATTGTTTATCAATCTTTTCATTAATTGATTTCTTCAATTCTGTATGAAATGAATTGATAAATTTTCCATCACAAGTTCTTAAATTTACATTTCCCAAGGTAGTAGAATCGTCTTTTTCTACATAAGTACAGTAGACTTTTATATGATTACTATTATCTTGTGAACTGTATGATAGTGAATATAATTGGTCATCATCGGCGAGAGCTAAATGTTGTTTTACATAAGATTCAAATTCCATTTGAGGAATTGGTTTATCATTAAATGTAAAACCATTTAATCCAAATATAGATTGGACTGATATTAATCTCTCAATAAAATAACGATTATCGAATTCTAATGTTTCAAAATATTGTTTACTTGGTTTAAATCCAACAACAGTTGAATATGTTTCTGAATTTAATTCAGATTCAGTCGAAACAAGTTCACCATTTTGAAACGAATATGTAACGACTCTCTTTTTATTGGCTCTATCTCTTGTTTTTATAATTAACCAATCTGATAAAGCATTAACTGCAACAAGTCCAACTCCATGCATTCCTATTAATTGTGCATAATCATCATTATCAAATTTTGAACCTGAAAACAAACAAGTGCAAAGAACTTTAACAGAATCTGCAAATGTACCATCTTCTAATTCCATTTGTTCCATAGGAATACCACGTCCGTTATCACTTATCCAAAATGATCCATCATCTACATTATTAAAAATATTAATTTCTGTTGCAAATCTATTTGCAATTTCATCAATCGCGTTGTCTAGAATTTCTTCAGCGAGATGATCTGGAGTGTGCACATCCCCGATAAACATTCCTGGGCGTGCTCGTACTGGTTCAATTCCTCCACCAAGTGCTTTAAGGGCCATTTGATTTTTCTCCAAAAACAAAATAAAATTATAATTTGTTGTTTTATAAAAATATTATTTCTATATAAAAATTTTGAATTTCAAAAATACTTGGGATGATTTTTAGTCAATTATTGCTGACTACCATTCCGCTTTAATTTTGCCTTGTTTTCTCATTTCTTCTGTTATAGATTTTTTCATCTCTTCTATATTTATTGTATCTTTTGCTCCCTTTAAACATTCTATTGCATCACTAAATCCTTTTTCATAAGAATCAATAACTGCTTGTATAAAATGATCTATTGGAACACCAATTGTATCCGTCATACAACCTCCATCATTCTAACTCTAATTCAGTTACTTCAAATTCAGTATCAGTGGAAGCGAATTCACCTAGTGAGTTGGCTTTCCAAGCCCGAGCTTTTAGCGTATTTTCTTCATCAAGTTTAATAGCGTATTCTTCTGCTTTTGCTTTATCAGTAAATGCTTTCTCATTCCATGTGTTCCAATCGCTATATTCACCTTGACTTCCTTTAACTATGTATATTATTGACATGTTAATTCCTCATATTTATAAAGTACCTTCAACACTATATCTTAACATTTCATAGAAACACCAATTGTATCCGCCATACAACCTCCATTTATTCATGCATTTCACACATTTCATAGTATAACATATTTTTTACCTGAGTAGCGCAATAATGTGCTAAATTATTCATTGAATGACCCGCTTGTCTTAATGCTGAATTTTCATGAAATTCACCTACAAGATAATTCACTCTATTTAATAATTTTGAATTATAAAGAATATCATATTCAGCACCTTCACAATCTATTTTCAATAGTTTACATTCTGTAATATTAAAGTGTTTAAATAATTCATCAAGTGTTAAGCAACTAATATATATCTTATTAAGAGGTTCTATATTTGTTGTAACATATGCTGATGCTCCTCCAGTTCCAATAGGCGAATAAATAATATGTTCTATTTTTTTACCACCTGATATTGCTGAATTAATTGGGATGATATTTGTTAAATTATTTAACTTGATATTTTTACATAATTTAACATAAGTTTCAGCCACAGGTTCAATTGCGTATACCTTTATGAAAGGCATCAGTTTTGCATATAATATTGAAAAAGCTCCTATGTTAGCTCCTATATCAATTATAATATCATCTGTTCCAAAAGGAACTTTCTTTTCAATAACTTTATAATTATCTGTAAAGATTTCTTCAAGTGTAGAACTATCTTCTATGAAATTATATATTAGCCCAAATTTCTCAATTGTTATCATAGAGTACCTTCCGCACTGCATCTTAGCATTTCATAGAAACATCCTATTAAATGAATATTAGGGTATTTCTTCATATCGATTTCTTCTGAATATCTGCCGATAATAACTTGTAATGGTAAATATTTTGTTACCTCATATAATCTTTCAAATATATTTTCATAATTGATATCAAAATTGTTATGACATAATGTTACAAAAGATGAATATTCTTTTGCTATTATAGAATTAAATGGTGTACTTAGACATAATTTTTTAGCTCCAGGATCTTGAGTTACAAGAATTTTTTCAAGCATTTGAATTATATATCCAACAATATTGTCTTCAATATTTAAATTTTGATCTAGATTTTTAAAATCAATAATTCCATTGTTAGATATAAATGATACTTGAAGAGCATTAATTAAATCCCTTAATCCAGATTTATGATTTTTATTAACAAATTCGGCAAGCTCGTTTTGATTAAACTTTGCGGCTTTCTCATTAAGAATAAATTCAAGTCGATTTTTAATATCTTCAAGATTATCTGATTTGAATTCAATCTGAAATGTAAATCTCGTACGAAGCGCACTATCTATACGACGAGGATGATTCGTACAACAAATAAAAGATACATACTCTTGGTATTTTTCCATGAGATCCTCTTTTAATTGTGCTTGAAATTGTCTTGAAGTACGATCAATTTCCTCTATATAAACAATTTTACATTTACTTGAAACAGGTTTTCTGATAACGAATGGAGCAATTTTATCGTCAACATCAGATACGCTTCTAGTTTTGATGCGGCAAAGATCTGCCTGATTCTTAATAATTTTACGAATAGCAATCAAAGCTAATGTAGATTTACCAGTTCCAGCTGGACCAGATAAAAGAACATTTCCTGGAATTGTTTCATTGTCAATCCAGGACTTAACTAATTTCTTCTGTTGATCATTTGAAAATACCATTTCGTCGATACTAGATGGGCGGAAAGCTTCAAACCAGCTTATACTAGGATTAATCATTTATTTCATCTCCTTTTAAAATAATAGACAATTATAACATTTCTATATAAAAATAGAAAAATATTATAAAGGAATAGAGCATATAAATATGCCCTATTCCTTTTGGATACTATAATAATTTCTATATGAATATCTTGAATATCAGAAAATTAATCTGATTTTTTGATATCTTCTAATAAGCTAGAAATATTATCTTTTACGAATGATTCAATTTCTAATTTAAGATCAATAGCCTGATCAAGTGTAAGATGTGAAGGAAAATCTTCAACATCAACGGTGATATTACACATACTCTCATCCGTATCAAGATCAAGTAATAACTCTATAAATGTTACATTAATGTCGTATTGATCATCAATTTTTAATGTAGTATGATACTCTGTTGATATCTCAGTAATTACAGTTGTATCTGGAACTAAGTTAATTTTCATCGTCATCTCCGAAATATTCTTTAAGAACTTTTCCGGATGTACCGGATGTACCAGAAGATCCTGAAGTGCCCGAATATCCTCCTCCAGAATAGTTAATATTTGAATAATATGATGTTTTAAATGTTCTCATCCAGTCCCATTTATTAAGAACATATTTCATAAATTCTTCTTCATTTAATATAATAATATCACGACAATCCATTTCGACCATTGTAATTGCATTTTTATAATCTTGTGCATAATTTTTTGGAAGGTGCAAAGGAACATGAAACTCAAAGTTATTTGACTTTCCTTTCTTGATTCTTTCTTTCAATAATGAAATATAATTTTTTTTGAAAATAATCATAGATTCTTTAAAAATTTTTTCATGTATAATTAAATTTGATTTAAGTTTTCTTAGCAACTCTATTTTTTTAATATTAACCTTTTCCATATTTCTCCTTTAACATAGTTCTTTGATTTTATTAAAACAGTTTATCTCACTGTTATCAATAAGAGATTTTGCCGATATTAAATCATTTTCAACTTTTTGAACATCTACTATTGTTTCTATTAAATTTTTAATAGATCTCTTATTACATATATCAATAATATCTTGGTCAACAATTTGTTTAACTTCTTTTAACCATAGATTTCTATCAATATCAAATATATCTATTTCAATACTAACATCACAGGTTTTCTTCAATTCGTGATATTTGCCGATAATATCCTCTACTTTATGAGATTTATATTGTTCAAAAATATGTCTAATAATTTGAACAACCATTAACTCAACTTTCTTATTGGATAACTTATTATAGTCATCAACATGTTTGAGCTTTACGGAATATTTCCAAAGATTATAATTATTAATTAATATCTCGTCTACTCCGTATGAGTTTACTTTACCTTCATTATCACAAAATAAATTATTAAAATTAAGTTTCTTAATTAAGTAATCATTCCATATCTTACCACCTAGATTTTGAAGATTGATTCCTTTTCTTTTTGGTTCAACTATAATATCAATGAATGATCCAGATTCATCTATTAGATTTATATCTAAATCATCAGCATCTGATTGTAAGGATGAAAATGATGCTGTAGGAACTCTTCCTTGGATTCTTATATTCTTTACATCCAATTTTCCATTAGGAATAATATTTAATGTTCCAATTCCAGTTGTTAATATTGAATTCATTTGATCCGGCTCGAGCTCTTGAATATCACAATATTTAAAATTCGGAAATACGATTACATCTGAACCCTTCTTCTCTAATATATATACTAATCGTTTTGCAAGATCTCCAATTTTAAATTTAGGAATAAGAGTTCTATAGAACGAAATCCCAATAGTAACTCCATGTCCAATTAATCCTAATGGAAGAGGGCATGGAAGATAAATTGGCTCAGGTTCTAATTCGAATTCTTCATATGGGACATAATTTATATATTCAAATGCAAGTTCTTCTACCCACTTTTCAAGTCTACATTCCGTATATCTATAACTGGCCGCTGGATCATCACTTAATCCTGGTGATCCCCAATTTCCTTGTCCTATTGCATATCCTTGATCTACAAGATTTACAAGAGTCCCATAGAGACTTACATCTCCATGTGGATGATATGAACCAAGACATGAACCAACTACTTTTGCACTTTTTACAAGACTTTTTTGAGCAACTTCATGAAGTGTCAGAAGTAGTCTTCTTTCAACAGGTTTTAAACCATCTATATAAGATGGTATAGCTCGAAATCTATTAATGTATCTTCCATACTCGCTGTAGTACACCGGTATGATTTTTTGCATTTATTCTCCTTTCATTATATTCTTAGGAAAGCTTTCACCAAATTCTACAACTTCAGGTTTAGGCTCTGCTAGAATTGCTTTTTCCTTTAAATCTGAACAACTAATATAACTCAAGAATTTTATATCCATATTTTGTTCGTATGTGTTAAAATTTTGAGTCTGGAATATAATATTATTAAGAAACTCGAAATTTCGACCATTTTTAACACAAATGTCAATTTCTGGTTTTATTTTATAATCTTTTAATAAATTAATATTTCCATTTATTAGACTATTAACATGTTGAATATTACTTTTAATTCTTGATACAACTGGAAGACTCTCTATATTGAATACGCTTTTATTTTGTTGATAAAAATTCTGAATAACAGCAGCCAATATAAATGGACTAATCATTTCGTGATTATCTTCACGCTCTAGCCAAGATTTTGTAAGTTGATAATCATTAAGTTTTATAATAATACCTTCTTTATCATTTGAATGCCTAATATTTTTTGAAACGCATAAATTAACAGTTGTAATATTTTGTTCTTGAATAAAATCTTTAATATAAGAACAATGAATTTCAATAAATTTCAAAATATTTTGAAAATTTGATAACTCAAACATTCTAGTTTTACTAAAATTAAATGTTCGATCTTTACCAATATTTACTTCGCCAGGAACTAATTCAAATTGTTTTTCCAATGGAGTTGAAGAACTATATGTTTTGATTCCATTTATAACTGTTTGTTGGAAATCCGCATCAATTTGAATATCTGTAATTTGAATATATCTTAATTCGGCTATAAAATTTTGTAAAGAATCTACTACAAATAAATCTGACCATTTGAATGTTATTGATATTGGATCTTTCATTTTTTCTCCATCTTTCCCAATACTTCTATAGATTTCATTTCTGAACAATTGCATTTATAAAGAATTATTGTTATTCCAAACGCTAATTGTTTTAATAAATCTTGTCCAGCTCCGGAAATGTTCACAATTTCTCTATTTGGAGGATTATAAAATCTCTCAACTTCTTCCCATTTATGTTTATGAAACCACATTTGTTTCTCCTTATATCCTCGTGATTATTTCTTTACTAAGCTTAGCTTCAATGGAATCAAAGGTTCTTGATTTGTCTAAATAGTCCGCACAAAAGTTGACACCCGGATGATCAAAAAATCTAAAAGGTTTAAAATTATCATCATTGATCATTTGAATTCCAAAAAATTCAACACTTAATCTATTGTTTAATTTTTTAAATTCAAAGTTATTAGCTTTTAGTTTAGTCAAAACTTTGTTGTCTCTAAAGATTTCACAGATTTCGATAAATTTCTTTTTAGCAGGTTTTGATGGAATTGTGACTTCCTGAATTATATCTATTTGTCTTGAGAATTTACCAAATTCAGCTAGTGATATTTCTTGAGCAGAGGTGTTACTTATTCCTGTAAAATTTCTTAAAACTAAAAAAGGATATAAACATTTAAAATTCTCTTCAAATTCTCTAACTCTAACTACAACTGAATCCATATGAAGTTTAGCTTCTTCTTCCTCTCCTAGTTTAGGAGAAAAGTTTTCATTGTTTAATTCTAATTTCGATTGAATAACTGGAAGAACTGTCATCTCCTCGGTTGTTTTAATATGTCTTGAATATCTTGAAACAATATCACAATCAAATAACATTTTACGATCTCCAGAAGAAGGAATAATCTTCATATCTATTTCTGTTCGATTTGAACGAATTCCTCTTGAAATTCTTACTTCTGATATTGTATTTTCATTTGTGACTTTTCTATTAAAATGAGATTTACTTGCTGAATATCTTCCTCTGCTGCTATTATTATAATATCTTGAATTAGAATTATAACTGTTTGACGAATCTGTTTTTGTAAATCTAGTTCGAAGACCTTCTACAGATTTTCCATTAACATCTGTCATAAATGTTGTTGCTATTGCTCCTGTTCCTTCACAATGATATCCCTTTTGAAATAATCCTAAGTTTAGTCCAACAATTTTATGATGTGACTCGTCGTTGCCAATAAACATTGTTAAATCTAGATTCGTTTGACTCAAAACTTGAAGCATTTATTCTCCTTTCACTGCTTGTCTATGTCTCTCTATTTTATTTCTTTTACGACCTTGCCGAAAATGTTTTATTAATATAAAATCAAAAGTCCAAAACAAGAAATCTATTTCAATTGCTAGATTTACATTCCAATCAAGTGTAAAACTAAAAGATATACATTCGTTGTTTATATGTTTTCTAATAGACATTTTAATTTGTTCTCCTTTATTGAATTTCTATTACTGCTGGGTAGTCTGCTGTATCTTTTCCTATTAAAGATTTCCAACCTTTAATTACAATATTTGAATTATAATGTTTCGCTAATAGCTTTGCGCGATACATATAAGTTCTATAATTTATTACATCATTGTCGAATACCATGCAAATCTCTAAATCCCCAATAAGAAAATCTTCAAGAATTAAGGTTTCTATTGCTGAAGTATATTTTTTACCGTTTAATGAAATAAAATAACTGTCTCTAAATTCTGAATTATATAAATATAAATTTAGAATATCAAAAGGTCCTTCACATAATACAACTCTTGAATTATTATCAAAGTTCTTTTCTTGAAAATAATATTTTCCAGATGTTTCTGGATTAAGATGATATCTAAATTCTCCTGATTGTTCAATTAATCTCAATACAACATCTTCATTATCACTGTTAGTAAATGTACAAGATAATTTACCTTTGAAAAATGATGGAGTAATTAAAAAATCGCTATAGTCTACAAGACCAAGACGAGAAAAAATATAATTTTGAAACATTTCAAATTTATCTCTATTATTCTTTTCAAATAAAAGATTTTTACTAATTACTGTTTCTTGTATCTGTTTCAGTTTAGTAGATTTCTTTTTAGTTTTATAATAGTCTTTAATTGTTCTATATTTAATGAATTGCGCTAAATGGTTTAATATCTCATCATCATTGAATCCTGTATCGATTAATAATCTAACTAAATTTCCAGAGCTATTGCAACGGAAACAGTTAAATACAGGGCTAGATTGAGAGATATATAAATGACCATGTTTAGCATTTTGTCGTGTAGCATCATCACAGTAACTGCAAAAGATTACTATCTCCTTATTAGATTCTTTATAATATGAAGATATACTTTTTAGATGATTAATTATTGGGTGAATTTTTGTTATATCATACATATAAAGCTCCAAGAAAGAAAAATAAATTGTTTACATAATTATTATTTCTATATGAAAAATGAAAATAATTTAAAATATCGGCAAGAGCTTATCTGCGCTTACCGTGTTTATTTTGAATTGCTCTCCATGATTCTTTTTGCTTTTGCTTTTCAAAGTTTGTTAATTTTTTTGCATCTAATTTTTCAGGAATATATTCTCCAGATGTAGATACATAATGATATACACCATTGTTTCTTTTATTAGGATTTTCACTACATGAATCACATTCATTTGTTGAACATGTTTTATTACAGATTACATGTGTTGATAATCCTCTTGAAGTACACATCATAATTTTCTCCTTTTTAAATAAATCAAAATACTAAAGGGCAGTTTCCTGCCCCTAAGTCTTATTTCACCCACATATTCGCGAACACCAAAAAGGTGCCTGCAATAGCGGTGAGGAATAGAAAGTATGAGACTACCCTAATCGGTTTTCTTTCCATGCTTCCTTCATAACAACAACCATTTCACTGGTCGCGGTCATCTTTTTCTTGTTCTTTGACACTTTCATCAGTATCGAGGGGAAATTCCCCTTTTTCATTCCAGAGTTCGTCGAAACTAATCTCTGGATTATCCCTGAGTTTTTCATCCATTTATATCTCCTTTCATTAAGATATTTATATAATTTCTATATAAAATGTGTAAATACTAAAAACCGGCAAGACCCATATAGAGATCTTGCCGGTTTAAAATTACTGATATAATTCGAGTCTTTTTCTTTGTAATGTTATTTGTTCCAATTTAAGTTGTTTAATAACATTCGAGTTTATACTGTATTTAGTTTTCTTTGAAACACATTTTAATGCAAGCCAAATCAATCTTTGTAAGTTTGTTAATTTTGAAATGTCAATATTAATTTTATTATATGCTCTCATTCTAATTCTCCTTTATAATTATTTATTTGATCCAATGATACTGGATAATAATTCCAAACATCAACACCAACATTAATACAATTCTTTTGTTTTACAAATAGATCATGAATATGCCCACAAAGAAACATTCTGTTACGATCAATTTGAGATATTGCCGGATCATGAACCAATATGTAATTACCCATTTCTGTAAAAATTTCAAGAGCTGTATGAACAGTTGTAAAGCCAAGTTCAACATAATCGAATGGCTTTAGTGAGTCGTGATTCCCTAAAATTAAATGTTTTATTCCTTTAAGTTTTTTGAGCAGATTACCAACAATATCGTGTTTATGAAGAGTCAAATCTCCTACGAAATATACGGTATCTTCCTCTGTTATGAGACTATTATATCTCTTAATAATTTCTTTATCCATATGTTGATTATTCTCAAATGGACGATTACACCATTTGATAATATTTGCATGACCAAAATGTTGATCAGCTGTAAAGTATATCATTCTAATTCCTCTTTAAAGATTTTAAATAGCTCTGCTCTATGATCTATTATGAAATTAGCCAATTTTACCGAATCCTCATTTGTATTATTAAAGACAAATGCATTAATAATTGATTTAACTTTTGTTTCAATTTCCCAATCAATAGCATTTGTTTCATTTAAGAACACACAACCATCTTCTGTTTGATATGCTTCTACTTTTTTTATCATTTATTTTCCTTTATGATTATAAGCGGCAAGAGTCTTTAGATTATTTTTAATTAAAGATCTTGCCGCTATAAAATTATTAGGTATCCCAATTCCTGCTCCATGCGTTCAGTTCAAAATTATCTGACATCTGTTGAAAACACTTTTCCAATACAATTGGATATACTTCAAATTTGTTAAATATCTCATCTAAAATCTCATTGTAGAATACTGTGTCCAGAAATAATTCACTATCAAACAAATCCCCATCTTCACTTTCATCTAAATGAATTAAGCATCCGATCCACATCTGATTAAACGTCATATTATATTCCAGATGTAAATCTATATTATTTTTTTCTAATTTCTTCTTCAGTTGATAAAATTTCGAATCTGCAGCTTTGAGATACTTTTCCCAGTTAAATTTATTATAACATATCCAAGGAGCTGCGTTGTCGAACAACTCCCATAACATTGTACCATTTGTTATGGGTTTGATAGTTTTTAGAGCATCATCAAACGCTTTAACAAACTCTTCTTTTAATTCAATATATTCTTTTCGTTTTTTGAATGCCCCTGGAGATTTTTTTAATAGATTTTTTGATACTATATCTTCTACAATTTCTTTTATTTTACTCATCTTATTCCACCTTTCTGAATTTCGTTTTTTTACCACCACATCCTGTACATATCATATGTTTGGGATGCTCGATCTTCTTTTTAGCTTTTCGATTAATAGTTCTTGAAGTTCCACAAGTTTCACACTTATAGATCTCTTGAAAGAGATTGCCGGTTCTCATTAATTTTCACCTTTCTTCATTGAGAATATTAAATAATTCATTTCTTTCTTGAAAAATCATATCGAAGACATCTGATTTTGTCATACCGTTGAATCCAAATTTTTCAATGAATCCTATAAGTTTATTTTTAAACATTATTTTTGCATGGTGTTTAATTGCTTCGTTTTTATCCTGGAAGATTTTCCCGTCTTCGGTTTTCCACGACACCAATTCAATTAATGCCATTAGTTTTCACCTTCTTTCTCTTTTAATATTTCAATTTTTAAATGACCATATTTAAAATCTTTTAAATGGGATATTACTGTATCAAATATTCTTGCTCTCTTACCAATTTTTACTTCCCAAATTTCTTGTATGAGATTTTCATTATCGGAAAGTACAATTCTTATAGCTTGTTTCATGTGTCGCTCCAATTAAATCCTGACTTCAATAAGTATCTACAAGATAAGGTATCATACCAGTTTGACATGAGTTCTATAACTCTATTCACATGATATGTTATTGGTTCATCACCATCGTTTAATTCTCCAACGCTTTTGATTAATACTATATCTCCAAGAGCTTGAAGAAATTCTTTATCCTTGTAGTCGAAGTTTACTAAACATCTTTTGATTTCGTTAATTATTAGTTGTTGATCTTCAACACAAGAGAAACCTTCGAAATCTTGAAAGTTGCCGGTTCCATACTTCTCAATCAATGTAGAAACATCTATTTTATTTCCTATGTATGACTCCATTTTTATTTTTCTCCTTTATTGTCTGGTTTGAATCTTATAAAAGCTATACTATCAATACATATCCAGATTCTACCATCACTGGAGATTTGAATTCCAATATCACAAACCCTGTTTTTAGTTAATTCTCTAATCATATCTAGATTCTCTAGACTTATATGTCCGGATTGGTGAGTTTCTTTATATTCTTTCATTTATTCACCTTCTTTCTTAATTGATTTTTTAATGTTGTTAATTTCTTTTTGAATATTTTCGATAAAATTAGGAGGTTCTGGAATGATGTTAAATTTTGGAATTACGTTTTGTATTATAAAATCATCAAAGAATGATTCCTCTGTAATTTCCGTTGCCATTTTTTATTCACCTTCTTTCGTTTCAATAATTATAGGATTATAAAAATCTCTTTCATCAGAAAAATTGGCTGGAATATCTCCTATTGTATCGGTTCCTTTAATAGGTTCAAGCTCCCCGAAACACCAGGATTGCATTGCTCCTTCTTTAATAATTTCATCTCTTTTAAGTTTTCGATATGGGTTTCCAAATCTCCAATATGTAATCTCTTTTATTGTCATTTTTATTCACCTTCTTTCTTGCTGATTATTTCAACATCATCATATCCAATTAACACTGGATGTTTATCCTGAAGAGCTTCAACTCCGAGTTTATGAATAGCATTTACAACAAATGCTTCACATTCTCCTTTTGCTTCCACAATAGTTTTATCTACTTGTTTTGTAAAAGACTTTTGAAGAAATGGTAAGTTTTGTTCTACGTTCATTTGAATATGATAAACAAGATCTGCAAGTCGTTGTCGATCTTCTTTTTTAAGAACTCCACTTCCTTTTAGAATAATTCCTACTTCCTTTGCTGCATTTTTTGTTAAGTCTGAAATATTTTTAACATCTTTTGCAAATTCAATATCAATTTGTTGTTTCCTATTAATTTCAGGACAACTTTCTATTGATTGTGAACCAATGTGCTGTAAAGTAACAGGAACACCATTTCCCATATTCATGCTTGTGATTGCTTCTGCAAACTGAACATCGCTCATAATTACAGTAATAATACTCTCTTTCCCAAAATACCTATCACGGTGTAAACTTCTAATTCTTTCTGCACGTTTAATAGTTAAACTGATTAAATTCGAATGAGTAACACTGCTTCCGAAAAGATTAATATTCGGTGAACATGTTTGTCTTGAAATTTCCAATAAGCCAAAACTTTCATGTTCTTCTTTTATATCTTCATCCATTTTATTCACCCTTATTTCTTGTTTAAAATATTATACCATACTTTGGCTCATTATTTTCTGCATCTTCAGTTTTAACAGTTTCCATATCAAACCCAGTTAATTCTAAAGTAGCATATAAATTTCTTAATGTATGTTTTTCAGTTTCAACCTTTTTTCTTTGAAGTTTTATATTTTCAATTAAATCATATTGTTCTTGAGTTATTTTAATTTTATTCACCTTCTTTCTCGTTTAATATCGTTATATCTAATTGCCACTGATAATTACTTCGTTTATGCCATATCTCAAATGCTTCAACGATCAAGTCGTGTGCATCGAATATATTAATGTTATTTATCTTCATAAAGTGATTTCTAGCGCGACCAAAATGACCATCAATTTGAGCTTTACCCATATGTTTTACTTCGTGACATTTCGTACACAGGGCTATAATTTTTTCAAGTTTTTGAATGTGTTTTATATCATCAAATGACCAAACTTCGTGACAATCTAACGATCTATTTTCTGCTATATCATTACAAATTTCGCAGCGATTATTTGCTTTTCTTAATACTTTATGTCTAATTTCTTCCCATTCATATTTACTTAATATACTTCTTACATTATTATAGAAGCTTGTTCTTGGGATTAGTTCAATTGTGAGTTTCATTTTAATATATGTTTAACCTTTTTGCAAGAGCAATTCTTGCCAATCTCTGTAATTTTCCAATAGCATCTTTCCAATCAGCAGCGTCTTCATATTCTTTTGCTACTTCAATTGCTAGAGCCTCTAATTCAGGAGCAGCCGCCATTAAAAAAGCATCTTCTCCCATTCCGGTTTTAATTTCAGCAATTAAGTTTTCTTTATCATCAATAATACCATAATCACCATGACCCATACCTCGATCCTTCCAAGCTACTTTCCAAGATTTCATCGTTTTCTCCTTATACAGTTGAATAGTTTATTTTAGATTTACAAACAGTACATGTACCACAATTTCTATCATTACAATCTGAAAAGTGAATCAATTTTAATTTTTTAATTGCTTCTTCACCTTCTTTAAGTCGATCTTTATACATTTGAATGTCAAGTTTAAGTTCTCTGTTTTCATTTTCAAGATTGGATATTTGTTCATCTTTTCTTGCGTATAATCCACTAATTCCTAATGCGGCTTCTGTTGTATTAACATCTTCTTTCCAACGTTTATTTTTTGTAATTGCTTCTTCACCTTCTTTTAATTTGGTGAGAATTATTTTATATATTTCAGCATCAGAATCCCGATAATATCCATCCCCATGTGACTGTAATTCATCCAATAATTCTTCGTTGCTCATATTATTTTATCCTCCTTTATTTTGTTGGAAATGTTTCGTTAATAAATTTCTGAGCTTGAATTCTTTCTGGAAATTCTTTCAATAGAACTTTCTCATAACCAATTCTCTTTCGAGCTACTACTTGAAAATTCTGTTTAAGACCTCCAACTACCAATTGAATTTCTGTTAAATCTTTCACAGCATATTTGCTTGTTCCAGAAATTCCCCATATCCAATGTTTTTTAGCAGCCATTGTCTTTCTCCTTAAATTTCTTTAAACAACTAGGACAAACATTTCCTGCTGATTTGTGACCAGTAATATCTGGTCGCCATTCTGAAGGATTACATTTACTACAAAAAATCTTTGCACAAACTTGACAGATATATTCATCTCTCCCACAACACGCGCTAAAGTGTGGCATTTCTAAACCTCCTCTTTTTCTGATTTTTCATGAGCTTCAACAGCTCGGTTCCATCTTGCGAGATACTCTTTAAACGATGCGAGATTCACATATAATAACTCCCCGCTAAAAACACAGGCATCTAATGCATCCATTTCTTCATTTCCAGACATTTTCTTCTCCTCCTTATTTTTAGATCCTATACATGTTGCTAATGTGCAACCCATACAAAAACATACCCGACAGTAATTTAATGCATTGCAGTCACTATTTCTTTTACATGAAATAGAAGGGGCAAACTTACAATATTCTACACGATGTGTTTCAGTTAACATTTTTATTTCTCCTTATTCTAATTCTGGTAAAATTCTTTCTATCATTGCTTCTTCAACAAAACTTACAAGAGTTCCAGTTTCGTCTTCGTCTAATTCATCCAGACCTTTGAATTTTATTGAAACCTCTTTTACTTCTTCTCCATCAATATCAATTCCCATAACCATAATTATTCTCTTCATTTATTTTTCCTTTCGAAATTAAAATCTCGTAGCGTAATCGCTAAGAGTTTATTATATAATTTCTATATATATAATTTGATTAATAAAAATTGCGGCAAGACCTCATAAAGAGATCTTGCCGCTTTTAAATTAATCTTTCTTTTCTTTTAAACGCTCAAACGATTTAATAATGATTGAAAATGGCATCCAAATAGGACATGTTAGAACAGCCCATTTTATCATAAAGAATGAAAAGTAGCACATTGCCGGTATTAATAACCAATAATATAACCACCCTTGTGAGAATACATTCATATCATATTGAAACATTTTCCAAAGAAATGATAAATACTCATTAATAATATCTTGATATATCATGCAATTTCTCGCATATACATAGCTGTGTTACCAACTGTTTCATCAACTTCAATTTGTATGTTTCCCTGAGTGATTCCAAAGTTATTTAAACACATGTAGTTAATTTTATTAGCAAATAGGAATGCCATATTTTCCGCAGTCGGATCTAATTCAAAAGGCATAATCACAATCTTCTGATTATGTTTCGCCATATCTACTAACATTGGATCTTTACTATTTAAAACAATAGCATGATCCATTTCATTTAGATCTTCTTGAAATGTTTTCAAGAGACTAAAATCAACAACCATATTTGGATTTTTCATCTTCTTAATATCTTCAATGAAAATACTAACTCTGACAACATAGCTGTGACCATGGATTTTAGAACAAGGGTGTCCTTCTCCCATACACATTAGTCTATGTGAAGATTCAAACTTAAAGCTCTTCGTTATTCCATACATTCCTCTTATATCTCCTTGTTGATTTATTAAATTATTTGATTGACATTTATTACATCTTGATATTAATAATTTTAAAGAGTTATTTTTATCAATTTTATGATTGATGTAATTACTTGATAGATATGAAAAAACTTGCGTTTCATCAAAATCTAATGGTGAATTATGATTATATCCTCTTTTAATTAATTCATCAGCAAGAATATCATGACGATTTTTTAAAGATAATGGTTCTAATAAATCATTATTTATATAACCATCAATATTAATTTGTTTCTTTAAACTTCCAAGAAACATGTGACATTCATTATGTTCACCTAAGAGATGTTGTCGGCACATGATTTTTGGTGTACACATCCACAATCTCATAATTTTACTGAAATTTTAAGAGAATTCATAAGAGTTTCTTTTTTTCTTTTTTCTAATTCTTCTTTCGATGGAGATCCAGCAATTCCACCTAGAGGAGCATTACTAGCAAAAATATCAACAATCATTAATCCAGTTTCATCCATAAACTTTTGCATTGCTTCTTTAATGGTTGATTCTAATTGTTCTTTCTTTTCTAATAATTCATTCCTTACTGTCATCAGTTTCTCCCTCAAGATATTCTTCAATTGTATGAACAATAATACTTTCTCCATTAATTTCTTCTGTATCTGAGAACATCTCTTCAAATAAACAAATCAATTCTTTTATTGTCAATGTATCTTCTGTTTCAACTTCAAGTACGATTTTGTGTATCATTCAAACACCTCCGGATATAATTTTTTAAATTCATCATATAAAGGAATCATTAATTCTCTCATTTGTGGATGCGCCGCTGAAGAAGTTCTTAATTTAAAAATATGTTTCCATTCTTGTAAATCACAAGAAACAACTATTTCTGTTTTAAGAGAATTTGGTAATATACTTCTTGCTTGTTCTGGTTTCCAACCATCTCTTATTAAACTTGAATAAGCATGTTCTATTTCATAAAGTGATTTAAACCAAAGCCAACCATTTTTATGATCTGTTTCTCCCAATCCTTTTGGAGCGGTATTCCAACTATACTCACCTTCTTCAATCCAATCCAACCAAGGTGGAATTATATAAGTTATTTGATTTTGAAATTTATCTTTAGAATAATTACAATATCTTGTTGATTCCTGACTAAATGCTGGAGGTCGATGTCGGACTATTTCGTGACTGACACCTCTATCGCATATAAATTTGACTGTTGCCGAATACATATCCCATCTTTGCATATCATTAATTCTCTTAAACATTTCTAAAGTTGGAACTGAAAATTTATTTTTATTTTCAAAATTCCATTCTTCAAAAGCTCTTTGATTTCCAGCAACTATTGTTCCACTATAATAAAATGATGTATAGTTAAGAAATTTATATTTTGGAATATTATAAGTATCATAATATCTTAATTCCCAACTATGTTCAGTTACAGAATAGTGTCCTCTATTTTTAATCATTTCAATAAATTTAATAGCCGAATCTTTTGTAATTTTATCTTCTGATTTATAACAAGTTCTTCCCGAAGCCTCAATCAAATATTCTGGTCGATTATCATAACTATATGGTAAATCAAGCACATCTGAAGCGGCTAAGATCTGATAACTTGGTTTTACTAAGAACATTCATTTCCCCCTATTGGATTATTTTTGGCGGTACATTAACATCTAATCCCGTTGTTAATTTAATATATGTTTTTTGAATTTCCGGTGGAGCATCAGTCATAGCAATTATAAACTTATCAACTGCAAGTTCTTTGATTGATTTAGCATCAAACGGAGCTAATATCGGAATAATCATAGACTCAAGTTGTTGTGGATTAGTTCGAGATGGTTGAAAAATAATAGAATACCCTTCTGTTATAAATTGTCCAGTGTCTCGTTGTTCAAGTTTACCAACTACTAGATCTCCTGAAATAATTTTACAAATTACGATTTGATACATGATTTATTTACCGTCCTTTTTAATTTTTTAATAGCTGAATTTTTAGCTATTTCAAGATCCAAATGATACATATCTTCCTGCATATTAAGAATACAAACTCTACATAAATTAGCGGATACTGAATAATAACTTGAACCATATTTAAATGTTAAACAAGTTGTATTCTTCTCTATTTTTCTGCCGCATCCAAGACAACTTCTTGTGCCTTTAGTAATATCTATAATAAATTTTTTCATTTTTATTACTCCCTTTCCATAGCTTCAATTAATCTTAATGTATCTATAATATTTTCAATATCATGAAGATTTCTAAATACATCATTCTTTATATGATCTAAAATATATTTTCTTCTTTTTCCTTTAATAATTTGTACTTCTTCTAAACCATCAATGGTTCCAATCAACAGCCCTCCATAAGCATCTTGAAAATCAAGATGAGTATAATTAACCTTAGTGTGACCAGTGGTTGCAGTAACCAAGCAAATGTCTTCATATTTACGATTATTCGCTCCTTTTCTGTTTATATTTATAACCATTCCAGGTTTTATCTTTGACGCTTTTATTTTCATTTTTAATCTCCTACTTTAATCCCATTTACGATGACGTTTGTGACACGGGCTGCAATTAGTAATATCTTTATCACAATTCATTAAATTTTCTATACGACATTCACAAGGTATACGTTGATTTGTATCGTTACATAATCCGTAATATTCGTTCTTTTTTAAATATTCAAGTATGATTTCTTTTACTGTCATTATTTACTCCTGATATTTAATCGGATCTTCTTTTCCAATATTTTTGAAAGCCTCTAGTCGTTCTGTACAAGAACCACATTTACCACAAGATAATTCATTACTTGTATAACAAGTTCTTGTGAATTCATATGGAACAGGTTTATCAAAAGCATACCCCATTTTAAGAATACCTGTTTTATCTAAGGTTTGAACAGGTGTTTTAATGAAAATTTTTCCATCACTACTCCTATAAATTGCTTCACCCATAGCATCAATAAATCCTTGTCGGCAATCTGGGTATATTTCATGATCTCCCATATGTGTTCCAACAGCAACAATATTTGCTCCAACTGATTCAGCATAACCTGCCATAATTGAAATGAAAATACTATTTCTTCCTGGAACAACTGTTAATGACATATTTGAATCGTTATAATGTCCTTCTGGAATTTCTCCTTGACCATCTAAAAGATTGGATTTAAAGAGCTCGCCAATGAAATTAAGATGAACAATTTTTAATTCTTCAGTTTCATAATAGTCAGCTAATACTATAGCAGATAGCATTTCCTTATCATTGTGCTTACTACCATAATGAAAAAATAACGGATAAATCTTATATCCTTTATTAGCATAATATCCTAGAACTGTTGCTGAATCCATTCCTCCGCTTAAACCCATTACTACTGTGTTGTTTGACATATTTCCTCCTTTTGTTTTGGTTGTTCTACTCTTGGACATAAATCATTTTTAAAATATTCAAATAATTCATTTATTAAATCTTGTTGATTATTATAAAGCAATACAGCCATTGTTGCTAAAATTGCAGCAATTCTATTATCTCCTAATTCTTTAGCAATATCTAATCCATGTGTTAAATTATTAAATAACTGTTCTGTGAGTAGCATTTCTTTTACGGTTTCCATCTTTTACATCCTTTTTATTAAAATAAAATTTAGATACATATATTATTTCTATATGAAATTTAACAATATTAAAAAATCGGCAAGAGCTTTAAGTTAGCTCTTGCCGATTTAAAATGTTAATAAATTCTTTTTACATTTTACCTTCGTAACACTCGATTGTTTTTTCTAATTTCAAAACGTAATCAATTACAATAAGATAATTTTCTGTTATTTGTTTAATTGTCCATCCACTAACGTCGGTCGAGTTGGAGACGGGCAATACTTCTCCGTCGGCTTTTGTACTACCGGCATCGAGCAGGCCACGAGAATTAAAGAAATAAGTAATATCACTAATAGTTTTTTCATCTTTTTCTCCTATGCATTTTGTTGCTTTTATTTTATTAACAGAAATCATTATACTAGCTGCATCATTTGTTATTTTCTGTTGTTCCTTTTGTGCCTTTTTTGCCGCTAAAATTGTTGATTTATAATCCGAAATTTGTCCGGTTAAATCAACATTAGTTACAGTTAGCGCATTAATTTGTCCTGCTTGTTTAACTACTGTGTTTCGTTGCCATAAATATAATCCCGAAACAATTATAACTACAACAGCTAAAATCATTAATATAATATTCTTTGGATTAAGATACCACATTGAATCTCCTTTCTATGGGTGAAATAAATATATTCTATTTTTTCCTTGTGGTGGTTCAAATCTATCAAAATGAAACCAATTGACTTTTGCTTCTATTCGATTAATAAACTTTAATAATGGATTATCTTGATTAGCAAGAACCTTTTGTCTTACTTCTTCTGGTGTCATATCTTGAACATCAACATCAAATCCTTTTCCTTTGCGATGTGGACTTTTTGGCGCACCAACGGTACACCATCCAGGTCTATATCCTCTAAAAGAAAATGTACCACCTTCATGCCAGTTATTACAAGTAACTGGGACACCTATAAATTCTCTAAAATCATCTAACATGGTAAGCGCAGTATCATCAAATAATTGCCAGCATTTTATACCAAATTGATCAAATGTTCTTTTATCTACAATTTCTTCAAGCTTAAAATATTGCATTCCAATCAATCTCCTTATTTTTATTAATATATTCTTTAATTGGCGGAGAGAACAGGATTTGAACCTGTGAATCTTTCGATTGCCAGTTTTCAAGACTGGTTCCATAAGCCAAACTCGGACACCTCTCCAATTTATTTAAAATACAAATACTGCTGCAGCAACTACAGATGTGTATCCACCATAAACATATGCTGATTGAGTTATATTTCTAGTTTCAACTATTTTTCCACTTATTTTAAAGATTTCTTTCTTTTCATCCCAACTATCATCAACATTAAATTCAACACCAAGTGTTGTAGCTAACATTCCAGCTGCAAGATCTTCAGCATAATCACCTGCTAGTTTTTTAGTTTGACCAAATGAATGATGTTCGCTTATATATCCATATGAATTTCTATCTGTAGGAATTGCACAACCGACAGAGGATACTAATAAACGTTTATTTTCATTACTACAATTTCTACTCATAACACAATGAGTTATTGCGCCCGGTATCAATTGTTTTAGTCCTTCTTTTTTAGATATAACTTTACAGTTTGGTGGGAAAATACTTGAAACTGTAACAAGATTACATTTTTCAATTCCAGCATTTCGCAATGCTCTTTCGAAAGAATGCAATTCATCTTTATGATGTCCAACACCTCTTGTAAAAAATATCTTTTTAGGTACAAATGATTGCATTGTTGCCTCCTTGATAATTATAATTCTTCTTCATAAATCTTTTCTACATTACAAGTTTCAATTTGAACATAATTAGGATAATCTGAAAAAATTTCTAATTCTAGAATTTTATGAGTTTTTTCTTTATCCAATCCACCTGATTCTTGTTCGTATTCATTAGTCCAATAATTATGACTGCCACTTGGTGGAAAATAAATTCCAGTTTTTCTAATGAATACTTTTCTAACTTTTGATGTTATTCCAACTAGCTCTTGCCGATATTTAGAAAATATTTTACGTTCTTTACCACCAAATTGTTCAGATTTAAGATATTCATATGCAAGAGCTGAAATAATTTTATTATATGGTCTTGAATTGTGTCCATTTACAATAATATCTGGAAATAGTGGTGTTCGGTTATAAATTGTTTTATTAAGAAATTCAACAATTTTATTATGATAAAATTCTTTCACTTTTTCCATAGCATCATAAATTGACATTGGATACCCAATTCTGATAATTATTTCCGGATTGGTTATTTTTATTATATCACCAACTCTTATGATCTTTGGATTGAGCTTCTTTTTTTCCTTGAATATTTCTTTAGCCATTATATCTGATGCATGAACGTTAAATTTTGTCATTTTTGTTATTCCATAATAACATCTAAGTTAGCATTTTCAGACATATCTATTGTTTCTATAATAGAATTTTTTACTATTTTTTCTTTTCCACAGTTTGAGCATTTATATATTATTTGATTTTTTTCTTCTCGTGAAGATAATACTCCTCCACATTCGCTACATACTTTTACCATATAACCCTCCTAAAAATAAAACATTGGGATAGAGCCGAAGCCCCATCCCAATTTAAAAATTAACTCAATACTGTACCAGTCGGTACAAATGGTTTTACTAAATTATCTTCTACAGGTCTAGCATTCAAAATAGAAGCTTCTTTTTTCTCTTTACCAGCTTTTCTAATAGTTATAAAAGTTGATTCTTTTTGAGTAACAATCTCTGAGTATTTTGATGGACCAACAGTTTCCATTAACAACTTTAAATCTGTTGTAGATCGTGAGGTTGTTTGATATGCGGCTTTCCATTTTTCACCATTTGAAAGATCAACGATTTTTTCATTAGTTTGATCTTCATGAAGCATACCAGCAATGTGCTCTTTAACTTTATCCATCCTATCCTCAATTTCACCTTTTTGACGATTTAATAATCTATATTCATCATAATTTTCCCGATATTGTTTTTCTCTTTCGAAAGTTTCTTGTTCATTCATATTTTCTATTTTTCTCCATATTCATTTTGATGGATGATGTGTATCCCACCATTCTTGTAATTCTTCTTTTGAACTGATAGGACCATTTGACAAGTTTTCTTTTACGTTTTTCTTTATATCTTTTTCTTTTTGTGAACCTGGTTTTACTCTACCTCCACCAGAATAGGTTTCTGTGACCCCATAAACAATGAGACCAAGAACAGCACCTATTATCAATTTTCCAAAAAATTCAAACACCATTGATTACCTCTCTGTATAGAACTATATAATTCTCCAGAGTATTGAATCCATATTCTTAATTAATAAAGGTCTAATATAATTATTTACAAACAATTCTGTATCTCCAAAATCTACAAGCTCCATATAGTATGAGAATTTAAACAGAAGTTTCTGGTACATTTCATCTTTTTGAACAGTCAGATCAATTCGCTGGAGTTTTATTAATTCGTCTACGATATTTTTTATTATTTTAACTAAATTGGCTTTGACTAATGTATAATCACCATGAAATTTATTCTGTATGAGAGAATCAAAACCATCTAGGGTATTGCATTTAGTATGATTTAAAAAATTTGGTATGATTGTATTGTAACAATCTACACAAACAAAATTATAAATATGATTTCCGGTTTCTATCAATTTTTGGGGTAATATTGTTGAACTGTCGAGATCTACTATTGATAAATAATTATCATTGATATAATTTAACATATTTGCATATATGTTAAATTTAAAAGAATTATCAATATTGTCTATATAATTTATTCCCATATTATTAAAATTGATATATTGATCTTTAATAATGTCTTCATTTGTTTCTAATTCTTCGTCATTTATAAAATCGTTAGGAATAATAATTAAATTGTTAATATTATCAATTGAATTAGTATCAATTGGTTGAATCATTTATTGGTCCTCCTCATATTATATTAATATATTACCGCCTGTCGCTACCTCAAGAGACTCAATTACATCTACTTTGATGAATCCTGTATTGCATGACATTGCGGACACATAAGAACCGTCTAGTTGTTTACCAATAGCAATTTCATAATCTTCTGCTGGTATTGAGAAATATGCAATACTTCTCAATGCTAAATCTGCATTCGTTTCATCTAATTTTGTTGCTTTCGTATCACTAATATATTCACTAAACAAATAAATAGCAGTATCTGGAACATGAATTGCTTTTAATACATTGTCTTGAATCAAATAATCAATATATGCTGCTTCACTTGCTAATCCCATAATAATATTTCTTGTAGTTTTATCTACTTTAATATTACACAATCCAGTTGTCTGAGATAAATCTGGTAGTTTTACAGCCTCGACCAAACTTTCTATCTGTTTTGGTAGAAATAACTTGATCTCGCCGTTAGTAATGATAAATCTTGAATTTTCTATATCATTTAAAATAAAAATATCGTTATTGTTTCTAAATGTCTTAAATAGTTTTAAATACTTTTTGGGATTTATAATTTGTAGGTCGATTTTCTTTCCTTCAAATATTTCTTCTACATTAGAGCTTATAATAGCTCCGGATATATTTTGTGTTATATTGGATTCTTTAATTATTAAAGAATCATTACTTGATTTATCAGATACTAATACTCCAAGAACTTTTAATAAACTATCAAATTTCGCAGGGGAAATTTGACAAACTATTTCATTTTCTTCCATTGGTTTAAAATTTGATATTGACAATGGTGTGGTATTACTCTGATCTACTGCTCCAAAATCTAATGTTGTAGTTTCTTCAACATTAGATTCTTCAAAAGGATTATTCTCAACAAACTCTGCCATTTTGCCTCCAATTAATATCTTAATGTTACTTGTGAACCATCTGAAGAACTTTCTGTTACGACTATTCTATTATATTTTTTAGGATCTTCTTTTTTAGATGTTAAATACTCATTTATTGATTTACTCATATTAACATTAAATTCTCCGGTAATGTTACTTTCAGGATCACCATAGAATTTTTTACAAAGTTCAATAGTTTCAAATCCGATAGTAATTACTCTATCAGGTAAGTTAATATTTTGATAGACTCTTGGAGTCTTGCAATTATTAATGTTTAAAGTTAAAATTTCAGGTATCCAATCATGTGGAATTGTTTTTAACAATCCTGTGCGCTCATATATTTTTTCAGGATCAATTCCATATTGTTCAAATAATTGCTCATGAAGCATTTTTACTTTCTTTCTGGGTTGGTCCGGCGACATATT
This sequence comes from uncultured Lentimicrobiaceae bacterium, assembly GCA_964598505.1. Taxonomy (GTDB): domain Bacteria; phylum Bacteroidota; class Bacteroidia; order Bacteroidales; family WCHB1-69; genus CAZRCF01. Next base: position 164,190 of record CAZRCF010000001.1, read on the forward strand.
ACTTTTGTCGGACATATCCAAACCATCCATACTTGTAATTGTTATATTTTTTGCCATTATTATATTTTCTCCTTAAGAAAAACAAACTAATAGAGGGAAGATTTCTCTCCCCTCTATTTAATTTTATTTCGTATCGGCAGCTACACGAGTAGCTACAAGATTTAAATCAACAGGACATCTATCCATTAATGTTGCACCTAATCTACTAGAAATATCATTTGCTAGAGATGCTTCAACAGGATCTAACATTTCAAGTCGGGATTTATAGTTAAACTTTTGAACTGGTTTAGTATTCCGGACCTTCCATTTTGAACTTTCAAAAGCTCGATATTCTGTTCGTTTAAAGAAACTTCCATTAACACAATTCACTACAAATTCTTGAACTGATTTGCCGTTAAAGAAATGGCATCCAGTCGGTTTGTAATTTTCTGTGCCAAATTTATTACAAATATTTTTTACAGCTTCAGCTGACGCCGAAGTCCTACAACTGTTTGAGATATGAATGTGATTAATATCTTGTGGAGAAACTAAAATTTTCATTTCATCCAGATGATTACGAATCATCCAATCTTCAAGATCGAAATTTTCATGAATATTTTCCCGAACATCTTCTAAAAATTGAACTTCTAGAACTCGCTGTCCAGCGAATTTATCAATAGTTTCAACACCTTGTTTTGGAATTTTTCCAAATTCTGTTTCTCTAATTTTATTTAATTGTTTTAATATTTCATTATTATCTGGATCTCTAAAATTAAAAGTTTTTGAAAAATGCTGAAAAACAGCATCCTGTAAGAAACCTGTGTTGTCTCTTGCCACCGTCTTAATCATTAATACATTCAAATCTCTCATTCTACAAATTGCCTCCCTTTCTTAAATTAAAAACTGGTTTAAAAAACCTCAAAATTAAAATGATCCACGATAGATCATTTCTTCATTCATATTATTTCTATATAAAAACCTTGAATATAAAAAATGATAAATGTGAAAAAATTGGACCACGTCTGCCATATCACTGAGACTATATTGATTGCAGTCTACCAAACTCAATCATCCCACAGACCTTATGCCAATTCTTTCCACATATCAAAATAAGGATAACGACCAATAACACAGTAGGATTTAATACCTACAAGTCGGCGAACCGTCTAAAGATGTTACTCACATATAGAGATGCAGCAGAGTTGTTCCATTTCACTGGCTCCACATCAACTCCATGTGTTATTGATCCTCTCTAAAAATATTATTTCTATATAAAAATCTTGAAAATTAAAATTAAGTTATATTCAATCCCATACCTAAAATATATAAATTGAATATGTCTTTTGTTCCACCAGTTTTTGAGGATTCAGGAATAGAAGGCATATCTCCTGTTTCCATAATAGAATTATACATTTCTCTTTTTACTCGATGTTCATCACTTCTTGGACCAAGTAATTCAGATATAATATTATTAGCATTATATGTAAGAAATGAATAAATATCAAGACCCGCAATACTTTGTCCACCACCAACATTTTTTCCTTGGGTTGGTTGACGAGTAAGTCCTGTAAATCTACCTGTTCCTCTTACATTAGAATACACATCTGAATAATGCTCCAAAAACATATAATATGATATACCTACAGGAACAGGAACGTCTGTCCAACGATCAATTTCTGGAATATATACCTTTTCTTCTAAAGGAATCTTTAAGAATTCCGCCGCTGAACGAATGCTCTTAAAATCAATATCTTCAAAAGGTTCTACAATACAATATAAATTAATTTTATCATCTTTTATAGCTTGTCTTAATTTATTTCCAGAATAACTATTGACATTTTCTGCAACTTGTTTTGCTATCTTTTTTGGTCCAACAATATTGTATAAATCAATAATAAACTTAGCTAATTTATCATTAGGAATTTTTGGATCTTCTGCCATTATTTCGAGCTTTTTATTTGCATTGAAGAATATTTTTCCAAGGTATAATTCCTTTATCATTGCTACATTCTTGCGTCCCAAAATTGAAATTGGGGAGATAAAGATATCTATCTTTTCTGTAAATTCTCCTTTCGGAGCTGGATCAAGAAGTTTACTAAGAACTCCTTTTGCTCCAAAACGATTACTTAGCTTATCACCTATATTAACACTTTTTAATCTCTTAATATAATAAACAATTCTAGAACCTACAAAAATATTTCCTTTAAGTTTATGATCACCAATGTTTATAAAACTTAAATCCATATTATCTGTAATTGAAAGTTGTTTATCTTTATCTTTTATAACGGATGCGAGCTTTGCAATAACTTGTTTTTGTTCTTTTACAAGATTTGAATGAAATGACATAAGTTGTTTATCAGCAGAATTCTTATTATTAATGAATACTTTGATATCAACAATTTCACCCTCTGGAGCTAATAATTTGATACTTTTAGAACCCGTTGAGAAAATGTCTTTTGGGGATTCAGAATCATCATCTTCTATATCTAAATTTGTCGAATCAAGATATTCATCCAAACTATCTTCATATGAAAATTCAACTAATATATCCCCACTTTTAACATGTTTACCTTTTTCTATTTCAAGATTTATAATTTTTGTATTTGGGGGAATAATAGCTTGAACTTCTTCAACACTATCTGTCAGTGTTTGATCTGCAAGTTCTTTTGAAATAATATAACTATCTTCATGATTCAATCCCATATAATTAAATAAAGCTATATTAATATTTTTACCGGCACAATATGTTCCAGCTTGATTAAAATTCTTTGTAAAAGCAATAGGTTGATTTGCTTTAAATTTCTCATCAATTCCAAGAGTATTCATTTCAAGAGAAATGTAAGATCCTCTTTTAGTTCTACTCATTCTTGGAACTATATCAAAAATATCAATTGTTCCATCTTTATATTTCACAGTAAGTGTTTTATTTTTATCGACATCTGTGATGATTCCATCTTGTTTTGCTCTATGTATAAATCTTGGTGATGCTAATTGAGGAACAATAAATTCTGCACCAGTACAAACTAATGGTTGTTCAGAATCACTAATTGGAGTGGTTTGATTTGAATGTGTTCTTGCAAGAGTAAGACGATCACTATCGACTTGATTTTGAAATGGTGTTAAAGATTCATCTAACGCCAGTGTTTGCCATCCAGATAATTGTGTAATATCTTTAGCTCCATATGAACCATATTTATTTATTATGACCGGGGTAAGCGTGTGATGTGTAGTAAGTCCGACATCCACATACTCTGGCGTACTGACTGCTCCCATGGTACCATATTGGCTAGGGTGAATATTACGATGTTCTTTTTTGAAACTTTTTCTTGAAGGTACACCGCCTTTACCACCTTTAGTTACTCTACTACTTAACATTATTTCCGTTATAGGAGCAACTGGCTCTGTATTCTGAAGAACCCCAGCATCAGTTAATAAACTATTAATAATATAATCTGGGTCTAAAAATACAGCAGCTTGAGGATCACCTTCTGTAATACGTTTACGATAAGTATTGTGAGAAAGTTTAATTACTTTATAAACTATATTAAGAATAATTTCACTTAATCTTGTTCTATAAATTTTAAGATCAGATAAAGAATTCATTTGTTTATTTAGTAATTGATCAACTGCAACTTTTGAAGAAAGCTCTGTTAAATTTGTTGGCATATTTTCAAATTGTAAAAGCTCTTTGGTAATTGGATCAACAAAATTCTCACTATTTAATCTAAGAAGAATAATTGATCTTGTACCATATGTTTGAATAATATAATTATAGATTTCCTGAGGATCATTTAAATCTTTAATTGGTTCCTTTAGTTTAATAGTTGATAATGCATTAACTATTACTCTTTGTTTTAAATTTTCAGGAGTAATCTTTAAAAATTTGCCATCGGCTTGAGCTACATAAAAAACTCCAGGTTCTGGAGTATCAGTTTCAACAACTTCATAATTTATACCATAATCATTAAGAGTTGCTAGAAGACCTTTTTGACTCCAAAGATAAAGTATCAATGGCATTTTTATTGCTCCCATATAAATCCATATATATGGAAGAGCTTTTTTAGTTTTTGTTAAATTGTCAACCGGATTAGCTGTATGAATTTTATCTAATATAGTATCAAATAAAAACTCATATTTATTTTGTTTTAATAATTCTTTAGTTTCTACATCTTGTAATCTACCGGATTCAGTATCTGTAGTTATATTTTTATCTTTAGAACTATAAACGCTCTCGCCGGTAAAATAAATAATACTACCATCATTAAATTCACATGAGTTTTCGTCTCGTTTTTTGATAAGTTTTGGATATCTAATTTCAGCATATTTTGTAATTTCTGTAAGATCTGTTGGATTAAATTTTGAATTAGCTAATCCAACTCTTACAATACCGTAATTAGAAATCATACGAACTTCATTCTTATCTGTTTTTGTTACCGGACGAAGAAACTGTTGATTACTCATTATATATGATTTTCCATGAAGTTTGAAGTATTTCTCATTGACTGGAGAAGGAACTTTTAATTCGACAACATATGGTTCTTTTTTACCACCATTCATATTTTGAAGAGTAACTTTATAATTAATAAATCTATTTGAATTATCATCTTCAACGGAAGATTCGATCTTTTTTATTTTAATTGGGTATTCAGTTCCAATGGATTCTAATGAATTAAACAGTTTTGATACATTTTCATGAATAGCAGTTTCAAATTCAAATTTCTGACGATGTTGACCAGTTGTGTATTTTAAATCAATAATCTTACTAGGATTAATAATATTATTTGATTCGGAAATATTTAAATCATTTTTATAATAATCAATTTGTTTTAATTTATTAAATAATAAATTTGGTTTATGAAGATACTCATCTGGAACAATATCTGAACCTGAAATTGAATAATTAATAGCTCTCAATACTAAATCCTCAGCTTGTTCCTGATTTGGTTTAGTTTTATTATTTTCAATATATTTATTCAAAGCTATTTGAACATTAGCAACAATATCAGGATCTGTAATTTTATGAGATTTTAAAGCTTTTCTTAATTCTTCTTGATTAAGTTTAACTCGAATTCCGGAAGTATCTGGATCTTTGTCAGCTACTAGAGTTGAAGTTTGAAGTGATTTAACAATTCCAGAAATGAAAGAAGGTTCTTTATTTTCTTCAGTTGTATCTTCATTTTCTTGTTCATTTTCTGGTTTATTTATTGAACCATCTTCTGTTTCTCCTGCTATAGCATTTTCCTTAGATTTGTTAATATCTTCTATTTCCGTATTTACTTCAATATATTGTTTTAATTTTAAAAGATTAGCAACAACTAATTGAGTTTCAGATTTATCTATATCAAATATTGGAATAGTTACTTCCTGACAATCTGATATAAGACTAAATTCATCAAAGAATTTAATAGATTTTAAATCATCAGCTTTGATGAATGATCTAAGATTTAAAAAAATATTATATAATCTTCCACTCTGGTTCTTAATAAGAAATACCATTTCAACATTGTAATCTTGATTGTTTGATTTAATTTGTTTATATAATGTGGCAAGCTCTTCGAAGAGTTGTCGAACAACAGTCTTTTCCGAATATCTTTGCATCATAAATTCTAATGCTTGGCTCCACACTGTTGCATCATAAAAATAATAATTACTTGTTTTATGAGATGTTAATATTTCTTTCTCAGATTTTTCAATTATTAAACTATTTAAAACTCGTATTTTCTTACCAATTTTTTGATCTGATATATTAGAAGATAGCTTCTTTTTGACATCGAAAAAGTGAGCTTTGCCGCTAAATTTTCTTTTACCTATTGTAAGAACTTTACTTGGACAAACAAGTCCCATACAATTTGATAATAAGAAATTAGAATTATAAATTTCTGTAGATATATCAAGATTTGTATCTGGTAACATAATAAATATTGTTTTCTTATCAACATATATTTTTGTTTTTATAACATATGCTGGATGAATTGAACTATAATTCATATCGTAAATACCTCTCTTGTTAATTAAGTGTACGTCCCATTTCTTTTGGATTTAGATTTTTATATACCTCTTGACATACAATTTCGATTTTTTCAAGTTCATCTGTGTTATTTTCTAGATATTTTAAAACTGTAAATATTGTTAAAAATATATTATGTAATGATTCATGTTCAATTTGTCCTGTTAATTCTATATTTTTTATTAGATTTTCCATAATCTGATTACACTTGCAATTGATATCATTACATTCTGAACATTCACAGTTTTCATCTTCCTGAGATTTATCTTTAATTTTTTCATTTTCTGTAGTTGTTACCATGGGTTAATCCTACCTATATTCTATGTCTTTGCCGAAAAGATCTAGAAAGTTGAGTTTTATTACATCTTTAAATATGTAAGTGTATATCCAATTAATATCACCATTTGTTTGATTTGGGATTACAGCTACCGGCACGATCTGTTTAAGTTCTAAATTATAATTAGTAAATAGTAATGCTGGTTTATTCTTAAATTGACAAATTAAAAAAATAATCCACTGATTATGTTGTTTTCCTTCAACAGTAGATTTATTAAACCATTCAATGACTTTTGTGTATTGCCAAAAACTTGGAGTATGTTGTTCATATCCTGTTTTGGTTTCAATAAGAAATGGAAAATTTGACCAATTAATCTGTGCCATTGGAAAGATATCACCACAATAATTATGTTTAATTGCACCGCTAGTTGGTTCTCTTTTTAATGCATGTTCTTCATCGAACATCCATATAGAAAGCGTTTTAGCTGTATCTCTTTCCATTTTATTTCCTTTAGCTTTTCCTTGTACCATTTTTTTATTCCTTATTAGATTTTTAAAACAAAAAGAAATAACTCCCATTTAAGGGAGTTATTTTAGAAATTAATGATCTTGAGAATAACGTTCAAGAACAATTTTTTCAATAGGATCTAAAGTTGCATCACGATTATCAATTAATCCAACTTTAACAGCTCTATTAATATTTTCAAAAATAAGAGAAGATAGCCATGAAAGTATATATGGTAATTTCTTTTGACCTACAATTGTTATATTTTTGTAATTAGTTAATCTAGCTGGTATGGTTAAATCTTCACTGTCTCTAAACATATTTGAAACAATTGCTTCAATGTGTATCATATCAATTCCAGCTAATTTGTCATGAATTGTCATTGTTAATACTTCTGGATTAGTGATATATTTTGCGCCGCCCTCGAAGAGCCTATCAACTGTTCTTTCATTAAAAGTATCATCATAATAATCTTGTTTTATAATTATTTCACCAGGTTCGTAATTCATAGTTATTATATGACCATCTTCTATGACTTCCGCTGGTTTAAATACGTCAACCATGATTGCAAAAGGTAATGTTATAAAATTAATATCTGGTGATTCACCATATTGAACAGTTAGTACTCCGATTGTTTGATATTTATCTCCACAATCAATTAATGAAATATCATTATATTCCGTATCATCTATAGATATACTACATTGTGTTTTTGCAATTATTTCATTCTTTTTAATTTCAAGAATATTATTAAATTGCTTAATATCAATTCCAGCTTTTTTAATCATATCAATAAAATCTACTTCTTTTGTATTTATCGAAGATGATTTGTGTCTCATTTTCATCATCGAATTTATACCAATTTGATTTGCTGCTCCACTTGCCAGTATTCCAATATTAATTGTGTTTAATGTTTTATAAAGATTGCCATAGCAAGTTGGACAAATGCCGGATTTTGAAATACAATATAATGGAGATCTTAATTTAATCTTTTTATTAATAATTTGATCTGCGGAAATTATGTTTTTAATTGAACCAGATTGTGATACATAATTTCTTTGCAAAAGAAGATCGGCAAGATCTTCAGTGATAACTAAATCAAATGTTCTTTTTGTTCCACAATCTTCGTTTTTAACATCTATCTGTAATCCTGCGTTTGCTTGAACCATTTTTCTAGTAAGATATCCTGGATGTGCTGTTAGAGCAGATCTTATATAAAAGTTTTTACGTGCTTCTGAACCTGCATTATAATAATCTATTTTTCCATAACCAGTGTTTAAACTGGTTGTAATAGGTCCAAGAAGTTTACCTTCAATATCAATTGCATAACCTTTTGCTACTAATAATGCTCCCCAATCGGAAATAGGATTTCCTTTTGTTCCAGAAGACATTATATCATTTGCTCTAAATCCTGATTCTTCGAAATATGATAATAACTCTTTTGTAAGTTTTTCAGCTTCTTTTTTAAATTCAACAGGATCAAGTTTACTTGCTGTTTTTTCAAACTCATCTCGTTTCTTAACCCATTCTGCAGGTGGAACAAACATATCGATTGTAAATGTATTTGGGGAAATACTAGCTAATTTAAAAGCTTCAGTTTGAAGTTTTGAAACAATATCTACAGCTTCTTCTGTACCATATTTATTATACATTTCAATAATAATTTTATTCATCAGGTTTTGATTAACTGGTTCATTTACTAATGGATAATCCGCAGGCAATAATTGATTAAACCATATCCGACCAAGAGTCAGATTAACACTTTTTCCATTAGTCTTTTTTGGATGAGAATATGATACTTTTGAAGAAAGTTTTTTCCCATCTTTAATTAAATCATATATATTGTCTGATGTTGAAATTGGTTGTGCCGACATAATAATTACCTCTGTATCTGATTATTAATATTTGATAATTTACTATTCATCTTTTTAATTCTACTAAATGCTCCACGATTAGGGGTTAGTTGAACTCCTGGAAGATTTTTCTTTTTTGTTCTTACTTTAAACTTGTTTTGTGACGACCACGGAGACATAAAATTTTCGAATAATTCTTTAATCGAAATCATAACGATATCCTTTCTTTCCAGTCGATGGTTTTGAATACGATCCATCAAATTCTGGGGATTGTGAATAAGTATCAGTTTTATTAAGTTCAGATTGATACTTTAAAATTTTTATACAATATTTGTTTAGATTTATACATTTCTTTTTTGAACGAGTACGAAATTCACATGAGAAACAGGGCGAATCCATGATAAATCCTTTCACAAGATAAGATGGAGCTGATGGAGGGAGTCGAACCCCCGACAGGTTGATTACAAATCAACTACTCTTCCAACTGAGTTACATCAGCTTTTGTACATTAAATATTATCCACAAGATCCTTGATTATAACTACAATTATTACAGAAATAACATGAACCTAATCGTCTCATAGTGTTTCCGCAATTTGGGCATATTGGTCCTAAAATTTCTTTAGAATCAATTGTTTTTATTTCTTCTTTTTCGAGTAAGATTCCATTTGAATCTGAAGCTTGAATTAATCCCAATTCAATTTGATCTTCTTTTTCAAGAAATTTTAAACCGACATATCTTGCAATATAATCTACAATACTATGGGCTATTCTAATATCAGGATTTGAAGTAAAACCATTTGGTTCAAATTTAAGATGTGATAGTTTGCGAATTAAATCCTTTAACGGAACACCATATTGTAGGGAAATACTTATTACTGTTGCAAGTGCGTCAGCAAACCCAGATATTACAGATCCTTCTTTTGACACATTTACGAAGACCTCGCCGAGTTTATTAGAATTCGCGTATAATCCACACGTGATGTATCCTTCACTACTTCCAATTCTAAACTTATGAGTAATAGACATTCTCTCGTCTGGGAGTTTCTTTCTTGTTAATTTAGTTGGAATTGTTTCTTTTAATTCTTCTTTTTTAGAAGAATTGTCTGTTGTTGATAATGGTTGAAAATTTTTACTTCCATCTCTATAAATTGTAATTCCTTTTAATTCCATTTTCCAAGCTTCAATATAGAGATTATATATTTCATCAACTGTAACATCTTTTGATAAATTAATTGTTTTACTGATTGCTCCACTTAAGAATGGTTGAACCGCTGCACACATTTTTACATGTCCCATATAATCTATACAAAGATTGTTTGTATTGGGAGTTGGTGCAGCTGTTAGAAATACTTCTCTATGTTTCCATTCTTTAAATTTTGTTATTGAATGAGGTTCTTCCCCACTTCCACTAATTAATTCATTTACTAATTCTGGAATTTCATTTTCAGAATATCCTAAATTCAATAGAGATTCTTCAACTATTGGATTGACTGTTTTTAAAGTTGCCCCATCAGATCCAGCCAATCTTTTATATCTTATTAAACTATATTCTGGTTCAATTCCAGTAGTGATTGAATTCATTAGAAAGCTAATTGTTCCAGTTGGAGCTAATAAACTGACTTGAGCATTTCTAAATTTCTTTCTTTTAATAACTTCTTCCCAGTTGCTGGTACAGAATTTCTTTATTGTTTTTGTATAGAATTCTTCGTTATTAACTTCTTCCCAGTTGCTGGTACAGAATTTCTTTATTGTTTTTGTATAGAATTCTTCGTTATTAACTTCGAAAAATATAACATCTTTAAATAACTCTTGAACTTTATCATAATGTTGTTTTAATACTCTTTTAAAGGGTGCGTCATTGGCATCAAATCTATTAAATTCTCCAACTTTATCTGCAAGATCTGCACTTGTATTATATGCTATTCCTGTCATAAGAGCAGTTAATCCAGCTGCAACAAATCTTCCTTCATCACTATCATATGGAAGTCCGAGCCACATTAGTAGACCACCAAGATTAGTATATCCAAGGCCAAGGTTTCTATAAGAAGCTGTTCTTAATCCTATGTCTAGACTTGGGTAACTCGATTTATCGATTAAAATATCTTGTGCAGTAATAACTGTTCTAATTACATCTTCAAATGTTGCTATATCAAAAATAATATTATTTTCTTTATTTCTTGAAAAGAATTTTAGTAGGTTAATTGACGCTAGATTACAACTTGTGTTTGCTAATGCCGCATATTCACCACATGGGTTGGTTGACTCAATAATACCATCATTTGATACTGTATTCCATTTATTAAAAGCATCATGAAATTGAATACCTGGATCTGCAATTTTCCAACTCATTTCCGCAATTTTTCTTAATAGAGCTTTTGCTGTATATGTTTTATATGTTGCTTTTGTTTTAACGAATTTAGTATCCCAATGTTCATCATTTATAACTTTACGCATAAACACATCAGGAATTCTAACTGATATATTTGTGTTTTGAAAATAAACTTCATCGGCAAGATCATATCCCGGTCTATTTTTTATACCAGCTTTTCTTAAAACTGCTAATTTTTCTTCTTCATAAAGTTTACAATTAATGAATTCTTCAATATCAGGATGGTTCATATTTAGACAAGCTAATTTTGCACTTCGTCTTAATGTGCCTCCAGATTTGACTACGCCCGCGAGGGTATCGTGAGCTTTAAGAAAACTGATTGGTCCACTTGCTGTGCCTCCACCACTAACTGCTTCCTTAGAACTTCTTAAATTACTTAAATTAGATCCAGCTCCAGAACCTTTCTTAAAAATTTGAGCTTCAAGTTTTCCAAGTTCTGTAATTGAATCCATATTATCTTGAACACCAAGAATAAAACAAGCACTTGTTTGAGGTAATTCCTGAACCCCACAGTTGAAATAAACTGGTGAATTAAAAGCAAAATATCTGTTCATTTGATAATATTTTAACTTATAGTTAAAATCCCATTTTTCATGATCGGATTCATCCGGATATTTATCAGAAGAATGTTTTCCGAAATATTCTTGTTCTACTCCCCAATTAGAAATTGTATCACTAACTCTGTCAATCATTTGTTTAAGAGATGTTTCTTTATATTTTGAATTATTACAGAGATATCTGCTAGCGACTACTGCAGCAGCGTTATCATCAAAATCTTTAGGAAATTCAATTTTATCACTAAAAACTATATCTCCATTAGGAGATTTAATTTCTACATTTTTAATTTCAAATTCTATGTCTTTATAAGGATCTTTTGGGTTCACTACTTTGCCTCCATATTATATTTTATTAAAAATAAAAAGCGATAAGAGTAATTAAGAAATTAATTACTCTTATCAAAAAGATATGAGAGTATCTTCAAGAATAATATTTCTATATAACCCTTGCAAATATTAAATTTGTATTTGGTGACACCTATAAACACCATTTTTATAAAAGGATGGTCACAAGGACCTCCAACCGACACACAGGTGTATTCCTGGATTCACACATCCAGGGTGGGATTGGGATCGCGCATGAAAACAAAGACGCGGAGAGAGTTAAATAATTTTAAAGTGATCAGAATTTGTTATCTTAGATTTCTTATATAAGGTCATAAGAAAATTTTCAATATTCTGCCGATATTCTAAATCTTTTGTATCTCTATGTTCACAATCAATTAACCAATTATTTGTTTTAATTTGTTTAAAATTTATTTCATCATATGTATTTAAATGATATATTGCTAAATCAAACATCACATCTGCAAGATCTATAAACCCCATCCAAATTGTATATGCAATTGAATCGAATACTGTTCTGTCGCAAATTACAATATCATAAATATTTGTTAATTCAATTTCTGTTCTCATTTGATTTGTAAAAATCCAAAGCTGAGACTCCGCTGTGCCTTTTTTATTATAAAGACCTTTAGGAGCTCTTGCCGCATTATCATGAAAAACTGTAATGCTTTTGTCTGGATAAGCTAATTTAGCAGCTTTTGCCGAATCAAATACAGAAGTTGTCTTACCAGTTCCTTGTGTTCCTGTATATGCTATTTTCAAGATTTTATTTCTCCTTATTATTTAAAAAATACATTTAACAATCCTTTTCCTAATCCAATTATATAACTAGTACTAGCTTCAATTTTTTGAATTTTAGATTTAGGTAATACAAACGGTTCTTCACTAAATCTTGACATATCTCCTGTAAATGCTTGTTCAATCTGACTTACAAATTTTGGATCAGTAATTATTTCAGCGTATTTATTCATAGTTCTCCCAGTTCTATTAACTAATTGTGTTAGCGATCCTAAATCTGCTTCTTTTTGACTAACTGGGTTTATAATTGTAGGTATGTACATTTTATCACATGTTATGTTTATTCCTTCTCTGATAGCATCTGTTGCAAGTACTACTTTTATTATTCGAGCAATAAATAAATTTTGAATAATTAAAGAATCGTGGATTCTTGCGGATGATAATTCTTCAGGTCTATATAAGTATCCAATTCCATGTCCTGCAGCTCTTCTTAATCTATCATCTGTAATATCATTGATACTTCCTGGACTTGTAATTTGTCTGATGTCAGATTTATGATCAAATATTCCACCTTTTTTAGAAGTTTTTAAGTTTCCCTTAGGATCAATATATCCTCGATCTTTTGGAGCTATCATATCGATTAAATCATTTATTCTTTGTTTTCCAAAAATTACAAAAACAATTCCTTCTTTATTTCCGCTTGCTAAATGAGATGATATAATTTGAGCTTGTTTATGTATATCATTTAATCCACTTTGAGGAGTTATTCTAATGTTTGATGGATTTACAGCTGTTGCAGGAGTTTGATGAGGCATATTATCAAAAGATCTATTATATGCTATATTAAAATAGTGCATAACATTCGCAGCTGTTATAGGATTTACAGATCCACTCAACATCACTATTCTTGCATTTTCTCCATTAGTATTATTCAAAACTTCATGAATATTATCCCCAATTTGTTTTGCTCTTTTATCAGCATCTTTATCTCCACCTTGAAGACGTTGTCCTTCATCAAAAACAAGTAATTCTAAATTATTCATATCTGAAATTATTCCACTTGCGGATTCGTAAATTGAAATCACAAATGGTTTTGCAAATTCAGTTTGATTAATTTTAATAGTATTTACTCCTTCTTCTTTACGACCAACTAATGTATTTCTTACATAGTTAACAACTAATTGACCAAGAGAAGTTTTAAATTCTGGTACTCTTTGAATTGGAACTCTTCCATCTCCATTTTGATCACGTTGAATTGAAGACAATATTACTCCTGAAATTTGTCCACCATACGTTGCAAAATTTTTTATAATACGTTCAAATGTTAGAGACAATCCTTGTCGAGGATCTTTTGGAAATATTATGTCGCCAGTAGTTGTATCTATTGTGCAAGTTTTGTTTAATATTTGTAGAATTATTGTCGTAAATCTTTGGGTTTGTTCTTGTTCAAAATTGGCGTTTAAACTTTTTATAGGAACAAGCCATAATACTTTTGGAATATCTTGTGGTTTTGATATAAGTTTTTCTAAATTTGTTATAGTTGTTGAACTTAATTGTTTTTCTTCAGTATTTATGCCAAGAATTTTATTAACCCAATACCAGATTACTGGATATGTTTTACCACTACCTGGTTGAGATAATATATAAACATCTTTTTTCTTTCCAGTGCTTGCGGTTTGTTCAAGCTTATGAACAATTTGTAGTTGCCAATCCCTTAGTTTATAATCTGCTATTTGAATAGGATTGTTTAAAACATCTAATGTTCCTGGACTAGGAGATGCAAATCCAACTGGTATTGGAAAATTTACAGGTGATCCATATCCAGTTCTATCATAACTTTGTTGAGCAAATATACCTTCAAATATTGGTGATATGTATTTCATAATGACTCCAAATATTTATTTTGTTGCTGCATAAATTGCCGTTAATGCATCATACTTAATTGTATATGGACATTTATTTGCAGACGTTACAGATGTCCACATTGATTTTGCATATTTCGGATGCATTTTTGTTTTAGCTTCTTCTTGAGCTTCTTTTGTGAATAAGGCCACTACAGCCATTGCGTCACCATCGAAGTCACCACCAACCCTATCAAGATCTAGTGGATTTAATGACATTGTAATACCTTCTCTTTTAACTCTTACGTTGGCTGCTAGCCATGAGTCTCTATTTTCGACGGGATCGCGTTTGTATATAATAACTTTATCTTTAACAATATCTTCGGCTACATGCACAAAATAATCAACCATGTCTTCTGGAATGATTTCAGGTTTGTCTATTGCCGCAGCAAAAAGTTTCTTTAAATCAATAACATCAATATCAACATCTGATTTTAATAAATATTGAATTGACTTTAACATATTTCTGTCTCTTTTTAAAATATGATTTATTGCGAATGGTTCAAATAGTTTTAATACAACTGCCCAATGTAATCCAACTGTGCCCAAGGGCAACGTGTTATCCGTTGTAATAATTAATCTTCCAGAGTAGTCAACTACTTTTCTCATTAACCCACCACGAATCAAACCAGATTTACCTTTAAGACGATTCTTAATCCAATTATTAATTTCTAAAACAGTTTTCTGAATTTGTTCTATAATTGGTCTTTTAATTTCATCAGGAAGAGTTTTAAAATCTGATCCAAGTGTATTTGTATGTCTAATTAAATTTGTATATAATTCGGACAGATCTGAAAAATTAACAAGTGTTTTATTCGTAGTTTTTGAGATAGATAGATCTCTGATTCCTGCCGGTAAAATCAAATATTTATCAATAAATATTTTATCTTTATTGTTTTTTATAAAAGCAACATTTTTTGGTCTATTCTTTTTGAAATTATCAAGATCTATTTTCTTAAATATCGATATAAAATAATCTGTTCCTGAAGAACCTTTTTCTGAATCTTCAATAAGTACACCTTCTTTATTTACAATGTATTGCGCTTTTGATGTTATAAGTTTAGATATTGAAGGATCTAATCCAGTTATAAGTGAATATGCTTCAGGATGTATAATTGGAACTTTGAGATTTACATATGCAAATCTTTTCCTACGTTCATTTGATCCAAATTTGCCAAAAATTTCCTCTGAGAATAACCCATTTGGATCAGTCTTCTCAAGTTTTTCATATAGCCGAATTGTTGATACCGGCTTGAGCTTATTGTCCTCTATATATTTATCAATATTAAGCAATTCAAGTTTCATAATTATATAACTCCTTAAAATTATTTACTAACTATTTGCAAATGTATCATCACTTCCACTTACTATTGTGCCTACTAAACATCCGGTAACAGTGTCATCAATTCTAGCGACACCTATTTCATTAATTTTTACAATATCACTAGCCGAAGAAATAACACCAGTATGTCCACAAGCACCAACAACAATGTCCCCCAATCTAGCAACTCCTAGTTCATTTGAATTTACATCTCCACTAGATGTTGTGATCGTTCCAGTCATTGGAATTGGAGTTAAATGACATACACAAACTCCTGCAAAAAGATCAGTTAATCTAGCAACCTTTCGCATAATTAATTACCTCTTTAAATTTATTTATAAAGAACGTTTTTGTATACTTGTTTTAATTCATCATAAACATTTTGTTCGAAATTATCATTTGTTATATCTAAATCTTCTAAAATTTTCATTAAATAAACATTGTCTTCCTGACCCATCCAAATTTTTTCATATGTTTTTTGTTTGTAACCATTATCCTGACGAAAACGATTAAGAACATTTTTTCCCATATATAATTTATAAATCTTATTAGTATCCATATTAAGTGTAGAACATAAATCAATAAAAGATTCAAGATGAAATTTATGATCTCTTAATGTCCAAAATGCTAACATTTCTGTTTCTCTTTGAACATATTTTAGATCAATACCAGCTAATATTTCAAATTTATCTTTAAAAGCTAAAAATGTATTTTCAACACATTTGTCTATACTAATATAACAAGCTGTCATCATATCCGACATTGCAAAATGCCAAATATCAATTAGTTCCATTTCAATATCTTGTAAACTTACATCTTGTTTCTTCCACCATTTCCAATTAGTATAATCTATTAATTCTGCTAATTCTGTCCAAATTGCTCTATACCATCTAAGGTCTCTATTGGTTTTCCAATCTGGTCCGTTTGTGTGAATATTTAATTCATTTTGTTTCTCAAACATTTTCTTGATTAAAGATTTAGTTATTTCGTCTGACATTTATGCCTCCAAAAAGATTTATATCGGCAAGATCAAGTTAAGATCTTGCCGATATATTTAATTTATATAATTGGAATAGAAACACATTTTGATTTTCTTACATCAACATACTCGTCTCTATGCTTGAAGTTATTAAATACCCAAACATGTGCTCGAGGACTAAATACATATCCTTTTCTCATACAATAATCAATTGTATCATAACTAGATTTTCTAAAGTCTTCTAGAAATTTCATTTCAGTCTTATATTCCAAATAATCTGGAGTTAAAGGCATTATACAAATATTACAAACATAAGGAATGTCTGTAATAAATTTATTAATTAATTCTTCTTCAGCTTTAGAATATACAAATTTCCAAGTAATTGTAGTTGGTGTTTCTTCTAATATTTTCCGATACGATTCTCTATAATTCTCATCAAATAATGAAATTATATCATCAACTGTTTTAATCTTATCAGACCTATAATAACTAGGATCTAGCTTAGGGGATATATTAATTTGTATAGTTTTATCCCAATGATAGAAAAGCATTTTGTCAGTATTGCTGTTTAACAATACTCCATTTGTTTCAATTTCAATTTTAGTAATATTCTTTAAATTGGTGTTTTTGTTATATATTAAACTTCCAATAAATTCTTTATTCATTAGAGGTTCACCACCAGTTAGAAGAATGGTGTTGATTTGAAATTTATTCAAGAATTGTTCATTCAGATAATTTATAAAATCATCTATGCTTGTTTCATCAACAGTGAACGGCAAGATCTTATTTCTAGAACTAAATTTCTTAACATCTTTAATCTTTAAATTATTTGACCATGAGGTATCACACCATTCACAATCTAAATTACAATTGCCCATTCTAATGAGTAATACTGGTGTTCCCACGCTAGGACCTTCACCTTGTACCGTAGGAATTAACTGACTAATAATTGTTTTCATTTATATTTTCGCCTCCTCAACTTTAACTTTTATATCTTTTAAGGATTTTAATTTTCTAATAAATTCAACTGAACTTATTTTCCTAGTCCAATGAAGAATTAAAATGTCAATATTTAAATAAATCCATTTTTGGAGATTTCTTTTATTTTTTCCCATAATAGATTTATTAACTTTATTTGGTTTTACATCAATAATATCTCCAGATCTATTAAATACTACATCACACATATCATCTAAATTTGTTTTTGTATTATTTGGTGCTGCTTTTAGTCGAATATCATGTGGGATATGTTTATCATCAGGAACAAATTGAACCCAGATGGTTGTTCCTATTCCAGTTTCATCTGGAGGAATATTTGCAAATTCAAATAATTCTGCAACTGGTAACATTATTTCGCCTCCGATCTTTCTTTAGCTTCTCTAATTAGTGTCGAATGAGTTGTAACTCCTAATTTCTTAAGAATAATATCTAAAATATTGTGATCTAATTTATATTCTGTTAATTTTAAATATCTTATAAGGGTCTGTCGAAGAATTAATAGCTCTTCACTATTTAATTCTATTACTTTATTCACTTCGCCTCCTTAAATAACTCTTCTATTTTAAAATCTATTTCTTGTATTATATTATCATTAAATTTGTCTTGATTAATTCCATGAATCTCAATTTCAAAATCATCTCTCCAATCTAAATAAAGTTCTACATTTTTACATTTATCAAAAGATTCAATAATAATTTTATTAATCTGTTCTTTAAGTTTTTGACATTTTTTAAACATATCAAAATTATGTTTAATATCTGGATATTCATTTATAAATTTTAATAATTCTTCATCGGTTTTAAATCCGAAACTACCTATTCCAATAGGTTTATCAAAATTTATTCTTAAAGTTTGTTCGTATCTAAAATCGTGAGCTGGTTCCATTCATTTCCTCTTTCTATTCACATCTTTTAATTGATTTGACTTTGTGTATTTGCATTTTGATATTCTTGTTGGATTTTATAAATTTTGTCGCTTCTGGTTCATTTTTAAAAATCAAATCACAATATTGATTATTTTCATACCAAGCAACAATAAATACATTGACTTCAGTTTCAATTAAATTAGGCATTCAATATCTCTCTTATTTTTCGTGATAAATCTTCTAATAAAAATGGTTTTTGAATAAATCCATTGTAACCATTTTTCATAATATTATTCACATCAGTTAAACAACATCCGCTCGAAATAATAACTTTAATATTTGGATTAATTTCTCTAAGCATATCAAAGGTATCACTACCAGATAATCCTGGCATAAGCATATCCATAATAACAAGACTTATTTTTTCTTGATTTTCTATATAAATATCAAGACCTTCTTGTCCACCATTAGCGGTAAAGACTATATAACCAAGATATTCTAATAAATCTTTATAAAGTTTCGAAGTATTTTTTTCATCGTCAATTGTAAGAATTATTATGTCTTTTTTATTAGGTTCTAATGTTGTTCTCATAATATTGTTCCTCTAATAATTAATTTTGTCGAATTTCTGCAAAACTTTTTGCTTTTTCCCAATTATTTTTATTTGTTGTTGAATCGCTAATTGGTTTGGTTTTAAGTCTCTTGCCGATACAAATGTCACATTTACCACATTCTTTAGTTCTTGTATAGTCGTTAAAATAATCAAGAATTTGTAGCATGCGGCAAGATCTAGTATTACTAACAAATTCGGACATATCAGTAAGAACATCAAATTTAGCTCTTCTCTTTTCTTCTAGAGTATTAAAATTAAAATATTCATCAAGAGATCTATTATGATCTATTTTATATTTACCTCTTCCAATGGTTTCGATAAAACCATTTTCTCTTAATTTGGAAACACATCCACTGGTGTAACAACCTTTCATAAAAGAACTGCATTGTTCTTCCATTTCTTTTTGAGTCATTAATAGCATAGCATTATCATCTACATTATCACAACACCATTGCCAAAAAGATCTAATATCTTCATTAGGTGGATATGACATTTCAATAAAGAATTTTTGTAATCCAATGTCTCTAAAGACATCAAAATATACAATACATTCTGCGCCTTTTCCATCTCTTGAAGCCCGTCCAATTTCCTGATAATAGTTTTCTACACTAGCTGGCATACCAGCATGAATCACGAAGCGAACGTCTGATTTATCTATTCCCATACCAAATGCAACTGTTGCAACTACAATTCCACCATTTTTAAACCAATTGGTTTGAGTTGATTCTCTAGTTTTATCATCTAATCCAGCATGATATAATACAGCTGGAATATTTTCATTTATTAATTTTTCATTTATTTCATCTGCTAATTTTCTAGTAGGTGCATAAATGATTCCAGTTTTTATTCCAGAGTGAATGTAACCAGATGTTTTCTTTACAATGTGATCAATTTTCGAGGAAGCATTGCAGGTTTTGACTGAAAGTTCCAGATCTGGCCGGTAAAATCCTTGAATAAATTTCTTAGCTTTTAAAATATTTAATTGTTTACATATGTCTTTTTGAACTCTAGCAGTTGCAGTTGCTGTTAAAGCTATTACTTGTCTAGGTTCTAAAAATTCAATAGTATCTTTGAGTAATCTATAACTTGGTCTAAAATCGTGACCCCAACTGGAAATACAATGAGCTTCGTCTACTGCAAATAATTCAATTTTATTTGTCATTTTTAAGGCTTGAGTAAATCTTTGATCACTAAATCTTTCAGGAGCTATATAAAGAAGTTTTACTTCTTGTCTTACTAATTTCTGGTGAATTATTTTCTTTTCAAATTCTAGTAGACTTGAATTATAAAATTCAGCAGTAATTCCTTTTGATTTTAAATAATCAACTTGATCTTTCATTAAACTTATTAGCGGCGAAATCACTATTGATAATCCATCCATGAGTAAAGAAGGAATCTGATATAATAAACTCTTTCCTGCTCCTGTTGGAAATACTGCTAATACTCCTTTATTTTCAATATCAAATATTGAATCAATAACTTCTGCTTGTGCATCTCTAAATGATTCAAATCCAAATACTTCTTTTAGAACTGTTTCTTTATCTAACATTTCTTCCCCTTTATATTTTAAAGGTTTTTTAAATTTAAGCGAGTATAAAATATAACAGAATCTTCTTCTGAATCACCTTCACCATTACAATCGTACCAAGTATTATATCCTGAAAGATGGTAATGTTGTGGATTACTACATTTTGGAAATTCAACTAAAATCGGTCTTAAAACATCTTCAAACGCTTCAATTGAAACTACTTTTCCAACTCCAAATTTTTCACTAATTGCAAGATCACCAATATTAATTAGTTTTTTATTTTTATTTAAGACCTGTGCTTGTTTTGTATAATTTGCCATTTAACAAGTTACCTCCTCTAAAGTTTGACAATTGCAACATTTAAAATTATCCCATGATTTACGACAGAAATGAGTACCACTAATTGCTCGATAATCATCTCCATCTTCTCGAATATCCCCATATTCATGTTTACACTTTTCAATATGAGAACAATTTAAACAATAATCCTCCATATTAGTTCTCCTATTCTGATATTTCGAAACAAATATTATCTTCATTTTGATCACAATATAGTGGTATCCAATTTATCCAAGTTTCAAATATATGATCCCACTTTTGTATGTAACCAAATGGATCATTTTGAATTGTATATTGCACTTTATCTAACTCGTGAAAATTAATTTGTTGTTTGAAATTTAATCTAATTTCTGTAGAGGGCATTAGATCTTTTGCTTGTTCATTTGTTTTAACATTTAACCATGTTCTTATAATTTTAGAGCAATATGTTGAGAATATAATATCACCGATTTGAAGTTTGTCCACCATTTGCCTCCTATTCATTAAGATCGAATGGAAAACCAATCCGTTCAATGAATTTCTCCATTAGTTTTTCAAATTTATCACTATTATAATTCATGTAAGCTTCGTGAAAAACGAAACAGTATTGAAAATTTATTAAATTCTTTTTTGTTCTATTGCCGAATATTAAAGGATATTTATATTCTAATTCTCTTAATATCGGCGAGATCTTATTCTTGAATGTATTAAAGTTACTTGTTTCAAGAAACAAATTAACTATATTATTCTTATCAATTTCTTCATCAATAATTTTATCAATTGTTGTTTGGGCAATAACATTTAATAAACTTGCCATGCGAGTTTCTTCTACGTTTTTACCGTCTCGAACACATTGTAAATCTCTACAAACTGTTTCTAAGACTTCTTTATTATCAATTACTAAATGCATCTTGTCCATAAGATCGTGTGCATATCCACAGGTGTAAGTTCCATTGGGTTCTGGAATAAACATAATCTGTTCTTTGAGCTTATACAAACCACTTAATGAATAATTTACAGTATCATATGTAACCTGAACTTTGCATTTTCTATCTTTCAAATAATGTTGATTAAATAGTTTATGTAAGAAACTCATAATCATTCTATCATGTAAATGATATACTCCTAAAATATGAATAATACTTGTGTAATCAAGATTCTTATCATTGATTAATTTTAAGATCTTATATGTTATTCCTATAAAGGGACTGAATTTGATTCCAGTTATTCCTCTTAAAGAAACTAATCCTCCGACGGCAAAATTCTTCAAATTATTATTATCGGCAAAATTCTCTTGATATACTTGTTTCCAAATATTATATTGCTTCAACAATTTAAACTGCCAAACAAAAGTATATTTATCATATAATTTTGGATTCTTTTCTAGAATTTTTACTGCTGTCGAAATAGATCTAGAATTAGCTTCTAGAATTGTTTTTATATTATTATTTTCTGGATATTTTAAAAAGATCGGAATATCTAATGAAAATATATAATCGCAATTATCTGGTGCGTCTCTTTCCAGAAACATGTTGTAACATTCCGTAAATTTTCCAACATCTCTTGGGGAAACATCGCCTGCTATGATACTATATCCACCGGAGTCGACGAAGAATTTTCTACCATTATCCAGCACTTGCCGGTATTGTTTAATTTCTTCCGTAACACGATGAAGAGTATCAAATCCGAAATTCCCCTGCCTCATTCCCTTAATTAAACTGAATAAGTAATTATTAACGTATTTATCAATTAATTTGAGTTGGTTCGATTCTATCACGTCGCCAGTCGTGTGTACGTATTGAAACATTTATTTTTCCTTTTCTTTTATTAAATGTATTTGCTTCAGTTGACCATCAACAAAATAAGATGAGAACTCAATCCAATTTTCATTATGACCTACATAAAATCTAATCTCACCTATGAAATCATTAACAAATTCCCATCGAGAATTTACTTTAGTTATACTGCCTATAAATTTCATAACACCTTCTCCATTTGGATCACTATGATCTTCTATATCATATTCTTCATGCCACAATGTTCCATCTTCTCGAATCTCATACATATCACAAAATTGAGATGGTGTATCTTTTGTTTGAAAAACTACATCTTTTAAATCAATATCTGTTGGCAATGTATATTTACATTTTAAGTTATCAAACATTCCCATATTTTACTCCTTATCAGATCTTATTTTTAGGACTTTAAAATCTATATTATGATCATATAATATTGGCGCTATTTCTCCATTATTTGATCTTTTAATTGCTAATTTAAAAGTTTGTCTAAGTTGTTCTGATAAATTTATATACATTTCTTGATTTATTTTAGTATTTACTTGACATAATAATATATCACCATTTTCCAATACTAAATCATCATCTTGAATTATATTTCCATCCTTATCATTTATCTGGAGTTTGATCATTTTTATGTTTCCTTTAATATAGGATTTCTACTAAATTAGCTAAATCAATATCTAATTTTTCTTCTGTTCCATCGTGTATTTGAATGTGCATTTTAGTTTCACAATGATTTGATTTATACATTTTTTCGGCGCGAGCTGCAACGTCTCGGTATCCAGGTTTAGATCCAGCATATTGTTTTGCTCTAATTCTTGCTGCGTATATTAATGCACAATCAGGCTTACCTGTATCTGGGTTTACTACTGGGAATTTTAATTGGTCAGGAAGTAAGAAAGCGTGTTTGCCATATTTCTCAAGCATTAGTTGTCGATTTTTTCTACTTGATAATTTAGCTTTTGTAGAATTTGGAATAAGTTTTTTAATAGCTTCTGTTAATACATCATCCGTAGTTTCGTCTGTATAGAATTGTTGTTCATTAATTAACATTTTAAGAACCTCCATAAAAATATAAGCTAACCAAAACTCTAATTAAAGAATTTTGGTTAGCTTTTGTTACTAATTAAAATGGTACATCGTCGCTAAAGTTATTGAATGCATTTGAGAAATTTCCAGCAACACCTGCTGCTCCAGGATTTGGAGCATTACCACCAAATGGAGTAGGATTAACTCCTGAAGACGGAACTGGATCTGCAAATCCTGTTGGATTTGGGTTTTCATAAACTCCAGTTTGAGCTCCAGCTGGACCTCTTAAAATTTCAAGTTTATCACAATGTTCTGACATTGCTTGTAATTTATCAGCTATTGCTAATGCTCTATATGGAGTCATAGAATATCCTAATGCTTGATTACTTCCTACTTTGAAGAAGAATGTAACTTGAGGAGCATTATTCTGTTTTTGATTCTGTGTTTTCTGAATCATTAAAGATTTGCCTGTTCCACCTTGTGCTCCTCCACCATATGCGGATTTACCAGAATCAACATAAATTGAATGAGGACCAAGTTGAGCTTCTTGTCCACGTGCAAATGCTCTTAATGCATGAGCAAGTTCATCAATTTGATAACTATCAACTTTCATTGTAACTCTATTATTGAAATCAAATGTTCTCCCACCTTGTTGACTCTGAACTCCTGGAGCTAGTGTAATAAAGAAGAAGAATTGTTTTTTGTAACTTTGTTCCGATTCCTGCTTCACAATCGAAAATTGAAGAAGATGATTTGCTGGAAACGAAGTTGAAAATATGTTTTCTAATTTTGATTGTCCTTGTGGTGCATTTGCCATTTAGTTGTTGCCTCCATTATTGTTTTATTGGTTTTTCTATTGGATAAATATCTGGAAATGTATCAATATCTAATCCTTCTGGTTTATTAGGAAAATTTTTTATAATTGGTAATTCCACAATTATTTTTTCATCATCCTTTACAGGGTGACTATATGCCTCAAGTCTATCTCTAATAGGATCTATCATAGTTATGACACCTCAATTAAAAGATCTGGTGGAATCGTATCAAGAACAGCTTGCGCATTATCTATAAGTGTCTGCCCTTCTGTTTGCAACTTATCGTAATTCAAATTTAAAGCTCCAAATGGAGTTGCTAAGTTTTCAAATTTTGATCGCATTGCCGCTATCCAAAGTTTTGTATGACCAAGACACATAGGTTTAAAAGCTCTATGATATAAATCTGGTCTAATAGTATCTAATGTGATATGTGGACGATTATATATAACAACACATGAATAAATCTCTTTATCAAATATCATTATATTTGGTGGTACAAATTCCCAGGTTTGTCTAGTTTGCATAGATCTAACTGCGTCAATATATGCGTTTGAAATTACAAGATCCATAGCGGCTTGAGCATTAATAATAGCTCCACCATACATATCCACAACTGAAACTTCCTTAGTTGGCATAGCTTCAAGAATATCCACAATATACGTTCCTTCTGGAACTGGTATTGTATACATAAATCTTGGAGAACCTGATGCACCATTTATTTGATTTGCACCAGTAATAAAAGCATAATCTTTAGCTGGGGCATATTGTGAAAATGCTGAAAGAGTATGTTCTCTCAAATTTAATATAAGTTCGTCATCTGGTATTTCTAATAAATTTATTGGAACTCCAAGATTAATTTTAATATAGCTTAAAATATTATTCCAATGTTGTGCTGGTTGAGTATCTGTCATAATTAACTCCTTGACTATCGGCAAGATCTTTAACTAGATCTTGCCGATAAAATATAAAAATTATTTTATAATTTCATTAAATAATTCATTTGAAACATCTGCAATAAGACCGGTTTTTGCAATAGATGAGGCTTTAACAGCTCCTTCATCACTAAGACGCTCAACAAGTACTTTCTTACATGATGCTAAAAATTCATGATTTGTTTTTTCAATGAATTTTGCAAGTTCTACAGGAGCTTCTTGAGGAACAATAACAACATTAAAATTATAACCCATATTCTGGATTAATCTTTGAAGCGGTTTAAGACCAAAATCTGCTCCTTTAAGGAAACCTTCGAATTGTGGTTCGTTTTGTGCTCCTAAAGTTAATCCACAAACATGTCTCTTTTTAGCTCCACCATCAATTATTTCTTGAAATACTTCTCTTAAAGCTCCATTAATATTTTCGACTTTCATTTTACCTCCATATTGATTTTATTACATGTTACTGTAGTTATTGATATTATATTTCCATATGAGTTATTACTTTTAATTGCAGCATAACATATTCCATATCTGTCTTTGAAATAACTAAGATCATTTGAAAGAGTTTCTACTTTTTCTGGTTTGTCAGTAACTGTGCATCCTAATATGATAAATAATATAAATATAAATATTATTTTCTTCATTTTACCTCCATGTTGGTTTCTTGTTTTATAAATACTTGTTTTGGTATTCGTTTAAGTTGTTCTTCAAATGATATTAATTTATAGTTCTTATTAATCATTTCAAAATTATCTTTAATAATATCTGGCATCGTATTAAGTTTCCATTTAAGTTCTTCTGCCGATATAGGAATTGAATGATTTATAATTAAATCAATTGCTTTTGTTGGACCAATTCCTCTTATTCCAGGAACACCATCTGCTTTATCTCCACCGATTGCCAAAATCATAGGGATATATTCCGCAGTTAATATTCCTCTTTTAAATTTCTTATTAATGTAACTTATTGCATTTTCATTATCATAAGCATCAAACTGAATTACATATCCTCCCTTATTTCTATTTGGGTTTTGAATAAAAGAGGTTACACATTGTATTGTATTTGTAAATTTACAACATTGTAATAAGTCTTTATCAACGGACAAGATTACATTTAACACATCAGATTGATCTGAATCGAATAAACCATTTACAATACAATAGTGAGGAATTAAATCAGCTTCATACTCTTTAAGATAATAAACTTTTGAAATATCTTTTTTAGTAAACATTTGTTCAATTTTTTGATAGTAATATTTTTTTATTTCTCGGAATAATTGAACTTGTTCATCATTATCAATTATTAAATTTAAAGTTGATCTTCCAGATTTATATGAACTATCAATTATTTTTTGTTGAGCACAATATCCATCATCATATGAAATTACAAAAAATGGATCATATGCCTTAAATTGGGTATATAATCCATTTAGAAATTCTCTTAGTTCTTGCACTAAAATATCGCTGACTTTTCCTTCAGTAGCGTATCTTCCAAGTTCGACTAAAATGACATCCTTATTATAGAAGCCTTTTGCGATCGATTGAAGATCGATAAAAAAGTTAATTCGTTTCTTACTTAATTTTTGAAGAATCTCTACAATTAGAGAATATTTAATCTGATATTTTATATAGTATTTAATAGCTTTTCCACTCCTTTCAAAAAATAAAAATAGAAACATTTATCTGATTTCTAAATATATAATTTCTATATGAAAATTGAAAATATAAAAATGTGAGTGTTTGTTTTATTTTGGTGAAAGTGGTTCTGGTTCAAATCCTTTAGGTGGTAAAGGTTCTGATTGTGATACTGTCTCTTTTTTTGGTTTAATCAATCTTAACATTGCATATTTATTAATGCACTCAAGAGTAGCATCTTTTAGCTGTCGCCGCTTAAAAATATTAGCAATATAAACTGGAGTATGAATATAATCATTTGTATTAATTCCGGTTTTTGGATCTTTTTCCAGATTATATAATTTTCCAAATTGCAACCAAATTGGAGTAGTATTTGTTGTTTCATATAATTCAATTTTGTCTATATGTTCTCTGAATATTCCAATATTGTCCATAATTCTTTGTTCAGCAGGTTTTATATCATCAGGGACATAAATTCTTAAAGATGTCATTCTTGAATCTTGAGTTTCAGATGTATTATCTGCCATTAATGTTTTCGGAAGTGTTCCTAATTTTTTTAATGTTTGTGTCATATTTGTTTTTATAAAATTAATTACGGCATTTGGTCGATCAAGAATTGATTCTGTATCGGCAAATGGTTGTGAATCTATACGATGAGTAAATGTAGTAATATTTGCATCTTTTGAAATATCAACTTTTTCAAAAGTTTTATAACAATTGAAGAAATTAATTAGTATAGCCCATATTGGAATTTTTCCATTAATAGGTTTTGAATCTTTATCATAATCTCCAAAATTAAAACTATCAAAAAACCAAAAACTTGGTGTACTAAATGGCTTATATGTATTATTAATATATTCTGGAACATTAATTTCTGGAATTGTTGGAGGAATTGTTATCTGTTCATAATGATGTAAATTTACTGTACTCTTATCTGCTAACACAATTTGTTTAATATTTTTTGAATTTCCAGCGTATTTCTTTATCATGTAATCTGTGAATGAGCTCATTTGTGATGTTTTTATTTGAGGATTAAAACTATTATTTATTATTGTTTCCAAAGCAATCAACTCTGGATTCTGAGAAGAATTGGTATCCGTTTTAGTATAAGGTGTAAATACGACATTAAATCCTGTATTTACTGACATTTGCCATGCTATTGGATTCTCAAGAACAATTCTACATGGAATTGCTCCTTCTGCAGTTGTTCTATCAGTTGTTGTTTTGTCTTTTTGACGCTCACACACTCTAATCACAACAAATGATGAATATAATTTTAATTTAATATTGTCATCGGCTTCATTCGATTTATCGATAT
Organism: uncultured Lentimicrobiaceae bacterium; assembly: GCA_964598505.1. Classification (GTDB taxonomy): domain Bacteria; phylum Bacteroidota; class Bacteroidia; order Bacteroidales; family WCHB1-69; genus CAZRCF01. The sequence goes on from CAZRCF010000001.1 coordinate 192,895, forward strand.
CTTTTATTTGATGACATGTTAATTCATATTCTGGAAATTTTTTTTGACTTAATTCAACTTCGATAGCATCCAAAGTGGCATTTGGTATCATTGCTTCCATATCTATAAGTACACCTTGTTTTTTAATAGGATCTCTTATAAATGCGATATATTGAAAATCTGTTATGTGTGGAAGGGATTTATCTAATATATTTGTGCGTGATAGAATAAATTCATATACAGCTGTTGTTGTATCATCTTTAGTGGCATTTTGTTTATTTGATGTTGTAACTTCGGATACAGAAGCTTTTACATTAGAGACAATCTTATCTGCACTTGTTATAGTTGTTGATAATGCTTTTTTAGCATCAGATGATATAGAATCTAGTTTTGCTTGGGCACCAGGAATTGATGTTGATATATCTTTCTTTGCACTAGAAATTATATCTGCAACTGTTCCTAATGCGTCAGAATTTGTTCCAGCCGATGCTGCTTCAATTTTTGCAACTGTACCTTTCATATCTTCTTTTACTTTTGCAAGAACACTCATCGCGTCCATATTATTATCTCCAAAATTGATTATTAGCAAGATCACTAATAGATCTTGCCGATACATTTATTAAGTTTTATATTTTACGTTCCTGATAATCTCCAAAGATTTTATTTATCTTATTTTTTGCTTCTATTCTCATTTTATTTATATCTCTTATTTGTAAAGCTCTTTTGCCTACTTCTTCTAACGGCATATCTTTTCCATTTCTAATATCCGCTTCTAAAATCCATATCTTTGAGTTAGCTTCTATAAGATCAGCCATACTATCAAAAATTCCGGTATCATAACGTTCTATCTCTTTTTTAATTTCAATATATTCATCTCCAATATTATCTAATACTCTTGCTTTCATTCTTAAAATAGACCATTTGTCAAATATGTCACCTACTGTCATTTTCATAAAGTTATTATTTCCTCCATGCCGTAAAGGTAGTTCTTGAATCATCTTGAAAAGTTAATGTTACGTTTTCAAGACGATTCATAAACTTTTCCATTGTAATTCTATCTGTTTTATCTGCATGCCATTCTATTGCCCATTTTCGAATTTTTAGTAATTCGTCGTCTGATAATTCAGGTAAGAAATCTTTTTCAGTTCCTTCACAATCTATTTTTAGGAAATCTATCTTTTCTAAATTATTAAGAATGCTTTTAAAACTAATAAAATCAACTTCCTCTGGAACTCCTCTTGTTAAATAAATTCCACTACTAGGTGTATCGTTTATGTCAAAATATATATTTCCTTTTCCATTATTTAAACAAACTGCAGCTTTTGTTAATTCTACTTCTTTAATTAATTTGCATATTTTGAATAATTTATTGCATGGTTCAAACGCTATAATTCTTCCTGCTTTTTTAGATTTAGCATAATATATAAACTCTCCAACATGTGCACCAATGTCAACTACTATATCTCCTTCTTCAACATCACAATTTGGGGTTATATACGTATTAATATCTGTTACTGGATTAATCATATTCGACTCATTTCTGGTGTGCGAGCAAAACACATCTTACATATATTTGGAAAATCGTGATTAAGAAGTTGTTTTCTCCACAAATTCCACCTACTTAAAAATTTATCATATCCATCACGAATATCACCAATGTACATTTCAGATTGCCAATCTCCACAACATACATGTCCTTTACCACAATAATCTACAATCAATTCCCAATTAGGTCTACCACATCTTTCGATATTATTACCTTCTATCTGTTGTATTCTTCCGTCCAGAGCACCTTGTTGAAACCTTATATTTTTACAAGTGTCTGAAAGAATATTGAGTGCAGTAGTATTTGTTTCTGGATAAATTGTAACCATAACATCTGTAAATCTTTTTATAAGAAATTTGTCTTCGATTGATAAATTTATTCCGTTTGTCCACAGTGAGTATTTTGCTTCTGGAACAGCCTCTATTATCTCAATTAGTTTATCTTTTGACAATAGGGGTTCATTATAATAATGAACATTAACAAGACCATCAAATCCTCGATTTATACAATGGTGAAGAAATCCGATAATATCTTTTGTTTCAAGTGGATTTCCTATTAGTTTTCGAGTGTTTCTTGGACATTCTTTATGTAAATTAGTAAGTTGACATTCATCGTTTATCTCAAATGCAAGATGTTTAAGAAAGTGAAGATCAATATGTGTATCCAGAATTGGTAATACCATATCGTTTTTGTGGGAATTACATGCAAGTACAATATCATTTTTTGTTACTGTGAAATGTTGATATCCATATCCTTTTTCCTTATTTTCTTTACTAAATCGTTTCTTGCGAAGAAGTCTTCTTGAAATTGCTAATGATGGATCTGCCATTTGCCAATGAACACCACTATATCTTTCTGCACAAAGATTGAACTCCTTTTCTAATTCGTGATTTCCAGGTTTAAATTGAATACCTATTCCTGGTCTAATAACAATAGGTTTTACATAATATATATTTGCAGCAGTATGTTCTGACTGCCAAGTTGATAGTCGATCGGGATCGCCATGTAATCTTTGTGGAACAGGTAAATCATTATAATCAAGATCTTTGTCGTCTTTATGCCGATATACTTGATATAACCATGCTAATATTATATCTCCTTCTTGGCGTTTTAAGAACTCTTTAGAATTTTCCCATGAAGCTGGAAATATAAATTCGTCCGGGTCAACAACATAGACCCAATCACATTTTATTAAGTTAAGTTGTTCATTTATTATTCGTACTTTTTGTGAATCATCAAGTCCTTCTTCTATATGACATGGAATTATTTTAATATTATTATATGATAAAAGAATACTCTCTGTTTTATCATCTGTATCAGTTTCTAGAAGGACCCTAATTTCGTCAACATCTTTATAATGATTACAAAAAAAATGAGCCATTTGCTCTTCATTATACATCATCGTAATGATTCCAATTCGCATAGATTTCCTTTCTTTTTAATTCTAAAAAAATTGTTTATCGGCAAGATCTAGTTAAAGATCTTGCCGATAAATTTATTTATTCTCAAGTTTAATTAATTGTAAATCATATCCAGCCTTATTGATATATTCGAGAATTTCAATACATAAACATTTATTTGTTGTTGTGCCGTTCTTTGGTTTTTCATTCCAAAATCCATCACCAAATTTAGTAATACATTTGTATACGATTTTCATATCAGAAGCTTTCATTTTATATTCTCCAATTCTTGTGAGATAACTTTTAATAAGCTTTTAATAATATGTGGATGATTCTTTATTTTAAATTCTAAAGTAGCATCTCGAATAACTGAATTTTCCTTACCGATATCTACATTTAATACAATTTGGTTATCTATATATTTTTCTGGATTCTCTCCAATTTTAATTAATTTTAAATTATATCCAGCTTTATGTAAACAATTTACAACATCATTACTTACTTTTCCTGGCTGGTTTAAATCAACATCTATTATATTTTTAAATAGAGTTTCATCAAGATTCATTTTTTATTTTCCTTTATCAAAGATATTAATTCTGTTTCCGTTATAACTTTAACACCTCTTTCAACTGCTTTTTTGAATTTACTTGAATCACTCGGAGTATTACAAATTAAATAATCACATGATGATATACTTGAATTTGTCCCTCCAAACTTTTCAATTATTTGTTCATAAGCTTTTCTTGGCTTACTTAAACTTCCAGTTATACAAAAGCTTTTGCCGGTTAAAGGACCTTTTACAGATACAAAATTTATACCAGTATCCATTAATTTCTTTAATAATTCTTTATTCTCTTTTAATCCTTTAATAACTGAAGTTACTTTTATTTCTCCAAGTCCTTTGACTTGAATTAATTTAGTAATCATAGTTTTTAACAAATCTTGGTTATCAAGAGCATTAATAATGTCTTGCGGTGAAAAGTTTTCCAAAATTAATTTAGATGTTGTATTTCCTAAATTATCAATTCCAAAAGCGGCAAGAATCTTTTCAGGTCTTGCTTTTTTAGTTTGTTCAATTCGATTTAAAAAATCATCAGTTGATGTTTCTGCCCAACCATCTAATTTTAAAATATCTTCTCTCTTTAAATTATAAATATCAATAACGGTTTTACAACCTAAACTTGTAATCATCTTCTCACTAAAGTTTTCAAGTCCAAGCTTCTCAAAGAAATATGCTATTCCTTTTTGAGTTTGTGCAGGACAATTTTGGTTAGTGCAATATAAATGTGTTTTGGTATCATCGGTTTCTAACGGATGATGTTTACAAGTTGGACACGCTATTAATCCACCAACATTTTCAGATGCTTTAATTACATTTTCAATATATGGAATAACATCTCCAGATCGAACAATCTTAATGATTGCTCCTGGTCCGATGTTATTATCATAAATGAATTTTGCATGAAATCCTGTTGCTCTCTTAATTGTTACTCCACCCAAGTTAACTGGTTTAATTTTCACCACTGGAATAATTTTTCCAGTTCGAGAAGTATTCCATTCAACTTCTTCAACTTTCGCTTCTATTGCCATTTTATTAAACTTAAATGCTATTTTCTTTTCGGGAAGTTTAATATTTTCAACTGCTGAACTATTAACTGTTACAACAATCCCATCTTTATCATATTGAGTTGTTTGTTCAAATAATTTTTTAGCAACTTCAATCACTATTGTTTTAGTATCTGCGTGAGCAAAATTAACTACTGAATTGTTTAAAATTCCAAATGTTTCTTGCATATACTTCATGCGTCCAAGTTCATTAGTTTCAAGATCAGTTGGTATAAATTGATTTGGAACATATGTATGAAATATAACATAAAGATGTTGTAATTTACTATGATCATCTCTATTAATTATTCCCGCTGCAGCATTACGTTTAGTCTTATATGGAGTTCCATCATCTCTCTTAATCGATTCTGGTTCACAATTTAAGAGAATTTCACCTTTAAAATATTGTTTACCAAGTGGTTGAGACCGAATACAACTATGAGTAGGAGTAAATTTAAGAGCCTTAGCTGTAATATTTTCACCCACATAATGATCACCTCTTAACCAAGCTCCTGTTAAAGTACCATCCGTGTATTCACATTCAATTGCAACTCCATCAAGTTTATGAGATAGAACAAATCCACTTCCATTGTCATTTTTATCTAACCAAGCTTGAATATCATCTTCAAATTTATTCGTTAAGCTACCTAAAATAAATGGTAATGTTTCTTTATTCTTTTTAGGTTTATTTCCTATCTTTAATAAGAATTTACTATTTGGTCTTAATTGTTGTAAAATTCTTTTATAATGATCATATTCATTATCTGGAATTTTTATTTCTCCAATTTCATAAGCTTCTAAACAAGATTCTAATTCTTGTTCAAGTCTGTCTAAGTCTTCAGTTGTATACTCTTCCATTTTTTATTTTCCTTTATTTAAATTCTAATATAAGATCTAAATAATCTTCTCTCCAGTATGGGTATATTTCTCCATTTAATGCTCTCAAAAGATTTTCTGCCGATAAACATTTTACTAATTCATTTTCACCATTTACATGCAAGTGAACATTTTGAGGATATAGGTACGACATTCCTCCGAAATCATTAATATTACCATTTGGTTTTGGAAGATAAAATCTATCTAAAGATGGTTTATCTGTAATAATAATTCCTTTAACGTCTAGAGCTGCAGCGATATGCATTGGTCCAGAATCTATTCCTATAAAATATTCAAATGTTGCAAATCTTTTTATCATTTCTTCAGTAGGTAAACTAAAGTACTCCACATTCTTTAAGTGTGGAGTACTTTGTTTAGCAAACGTTTCAACAAAATGAAATTTATTATTGTTATTATCTACAAATTTTTGAATAAGAGGAGTTATGATATCTGTTAGATAATGAAATGAATGCCCTTCTATATTAATAAGAATTGTATTCGGAATTTTATTACATCTGAAATTAATATATGGTTTTGGTTTAATATCTATTTCAAAATCCATTGCTCTGCTTTGAACTTGTAACCAATGGCCATTTCCAGCATCTATATCATACAATTGACATATTGCATTATATTTTGATAGATCTAATTCATCTTCCGAAATATAATAATCATTAAAAACCATTAAAGGTTCAAAAAATGTGCTTTGACTAAATATATGAACTTCCCGATTTGCTTTAAAAGCTTTTTTTGGTATGATTGATAAAAAAGCTGTATCTCCGAAATTCCAAGAAGTATTAGTCCAATTCATAGCATAATCAATAAATTTTATTTTTCGATCTGTTGGAAATTGTTTATTAACTTTCTTGATCATTGAAAGAATATCATCTTTTGTATATATCATATTTCTTCTAAAATTTGATTAATTTGTGTATTTGTTAATCCACAAGATGCAGATTTATTCAAAATTCTTAATACCACTTCTACGGTTTCAGGATCAGATGATGAAATCTTTTCTAAGAAAGATTTCTCTTCATCTGATACATCTCCAGTTTTTGAATTTAAATAATCTAACATTTCAAAAATTCCATTAACATGTTGATTCTCTGCGGCTGCAGTATCATCAAAATATACACAGTAATTGATTTTTGTTAGTCTAAATGAATATTTTGGATCTATTATATATGTTAAAACTTTTCTCAAAGTTTGACCAAATATTGGATCTTTTAGATGTTTTCTTAATACTTCTTCTTTATTCATTTGTGAATGATTTATATTCTCTAGTATTTCATATATAACTTTTAAGCTTATTAACATTAGTATACCTCATCAACGAATTGTCCAAACATATCTAATTTTGTTTCTGCAATTATATAAATTGTTTCTCCTGGATTTTGTGAACTAACACTTGTTGGACATATCTTTTGAAAATGTGTTGGATGTAAATTAGCTATCATACTTGGCGCTTGTTCTGCATTTGGGCTTAACATGTAAGCTTTATGTTGTAGCATTGTATCATATGCATTTACATTATCATAAATAAATTTATTGTGTAAACTTGTATAGAAATTCTTAACAATCTCCATTTGATCCATTTGAATTTCATTAATATAAAATCCTCTTGAAGCTCTTGAAGCTGTTTGGGCAATACGTTTAAATATTGGCCAAAGTAGTATTTCAAGAAATACAAGTCTTTTTTGTGTAAGATCAATAAACGAATCATCGGTCATTGTCTTATTTAAATCAACAACAATTTTTAATAGTGTTTGAATGTTTAAATCTTTCTCATCTATATTATAACATTGTTTATATAGTAATTTTGAATAATCATCAAAAAATATGTCGTGGAAATGTTTTTGTATTGTAGCTCTGTCCGGATCACATTTGAATAGATTACTAAAATAACTTAATAAATCTTGCTCAGATATTTGAGTTGTTGTTATTTTAAATTCCTTTATAAATTCTTGTTTTGTTGCGGCTTGATCTGGAATATTATCTGATAAGAATATATTCAAAAAGTATATTGCCGGCATATTATTACCCATAAATGTTATCAATTTATCATATATCGTAATCGAATTAAATGTGCCCGATAGTTTAACTGATTTCTTTTTAATAACAATGGGTTTATCTAATACATACAATGTTGGTACAAAGTTATTCCCATTAAGAATAAAGAAACAATCATCAATTAATGTCGGAATAAGAAATTTCATAAATATCTTATTTGTAGCAACATTTTGATTCATAAAATTTATTTCAACAGTTACTTGTGTGAGAGAACTATTATATATCCCATTATATGTTTGTAATTCTCTAATAGTTATATTATGAACTGTTAGATAATTTTTATTCTGTTTGGATATATATTCAACACACAAGTTCATAAAATAGTTGATAAGACTATATTGGGCAGATCTGAAGCTACCGATTGTAAAATAATTACTTTCGGCAACTTCAGATACTTTGGTTAGAAGATTCAATATCTTCCTCCTTTATTAGCTTTCTGTTGTTTCTGTTACTGGTTGTTCTGTTGCTGGTTGAGGATCATTAGATGTAAGTGGTGTTCTATTTACTTTATCTAACATTCTAAGATCATATGCTATAATTTCGTATGCTTTACGTTTTGTCCCAGGATTTGCTGTATCTTCATATTCCCGAGATTGAATCTTTCCTTCCACATATACATGTGAACCTTTTTTAAGATAATTACTAGCAATTTCAGCAAGACGCCTCCAGAAAACTACTCTGTGCCATTCTGTGCGTTTTTGTTCATTACCTTTCTGATCTTTCCAAGTTTCAGATGTTGCAATACTAAGATTACAAACAGATGTACCATCTACAGTGTGTCTGAGTTCTGGATCTTGTCCAAGCCAACCGATTAGAATAACTTTATTAATACTCATGTTCTTTTCTCCTTAATTCGTAGTTTGTTTTTTAGTTAAGATTTCAAAAATTGAAGACTCACATCCACCACCTGTTTGGTTCGACTTTTAATCGGTCGATTTTCTGGAAGATCATATTTACCATCCACTACAAGTTGTCTAACTAAATCTTTCTTTCCAGCTGTCCAATCACTTTTTACAGATAAAATTTCTTTGACTGCTAGATCACACCCGTGTGCTAACATACTTTCTAACTCCATTTGACCAACTCTACTTCCACCACCTCTTGCTCTACCTTTGGTTGGTTGTTTAGTTATACTTTTGACACTACCAAAATCTCGAGCATTTATAATTTTAGAAACTAATTTTGATAATTTCTGAATATAAATCGGGGCACATAGGATATTTTTTAAATAAACATCTTCATCTGGAAATTGTGTTTCTAATTTTAATTTTTGTTTGATAAATTTAATCGTTTCTTTTTTAATTAAAACTGTCTCTTTATAATTGATTGTATTTTTTACTAATGTTTTTATGTCAACTTCTGCAAAAGAAGGAGATTCCACAAATAAATTTGATTGATTGATATTTTCAACAAATTGATTTCTAAATTCATCATTATCTAAATTATCAATAATTTCATTTTTGACTCTTAAATAATATTTATCATCAATATGTTTTAAAACAGATTCGTTTAACCAAGTTATTATTTCTTTTGAATTTTCGGGATTTGTTCTAATATGTTCGTCACAATACATAACTGATTTTCCAACTAATGCTTCCAATAGTTGCCCAAGATTCTGCCGACTAAATACACTAAAAGGATTATAAATTAAATCAATTTGTTTATTTGAAGTTGTTGCAATTGGTCGCAATTCATCTGGAAGAATCAAACTGACTATTCCTTTTGCAGCATATCTGTTTGCAATTTTGTCACCGATTACTGTTGGACAATCTTTTGATATTTCTAATTCAATAAGGTAACATAAATTATTAAGTCCTATTTCTCCTCTTGATCCTTTTGTTTTTTCAATATACATATAATATTTTTGAAGAATATATCCAACATATTGTGAATTAAAACATTTTAGAAGATCACTTCTTGTTTGTACAACAAAAGTTCCATATTTTAAATATAATTGATCCATCATATTTTCTAATTTTTGATCGATCATTACTTGTGTTCCTAGTTTTTTGAATTTATGAATTTTGATACCTGAAATAGTACCATTTTCAACTTTTGTTTTAATTTTATCAATTGCAAATTTACCATCTCCACAGAATCCCATATTCAATAAATCTGATAATGACATATTCTTCAATGACATTTGAACTTTATTTTTTAGATCTGAATAATTTGCTGTCGAACTATCTCTTGGAGCAATCAAACAACATACTATATCATCCTTAATTTTTTGTCCAATTGCAGGAAAATATACATATGAATCTTGATAATCTTTATAAAATTCTTGCATTAATGTATATTCATATATCGGAATATACACTTTATCAACTTGTGAATATCTAGCTTTGTCCGCTAAACTTTCAGAAATCGTAATAGCGTCCTCGTGATTGTATCCGAAAAATGGCATGTATGCTGTAAAAACATTATATCCATAGCTCGGAACATGACCTATGAAACAATCATAATTTGCTAAAATATCCCCTCTTTTAAATTTAGATTTATTTGGAATCACATATCTCAGTTTTGTTCCAAAAGAACCTGTTGTCTTTTTTATCGGCGGAAGACTTATATCGACAACTTTATTAAGATTTGAATATTGAACAATTAATAAATCTTGATTTTTATATAATACCTCTCCATCATCCTTAGCTAATACCACTCCCATCTTAGAGGAATTTGTTACAGTATAATAATCAGATCCAATAACATATGGAATTTCAGTATTCAAGCTTGTTAATGCTTGTTGAATTTGTTTCGCACTCATCGAAGCTCTTGTACTGTCAGTTGAGCTAAGAAATGGAATAGTATTTAAATTTACACTTACAATCATTCTTCCTCCTTATAAAACACTTCAAGTATTGGAAGTGACAAATTAATAGAAATAATTTGAGGAGTTTTTTCTTTTGCCCAGTCATTTAATTTATCTATTAATAATTGTTCCGCAACAGTTACAAGTGGCATATCATAGGAAGATATATGATTACCATCACTATCATATGCTCTACTATAACATTTTTCTTGTTGTTCTTCATAAGATAATTGAAAAACAAGTCTTCCGATTTTCATTCTTGCCTCCAGTTAGTTATACATTTCTATTAGGTATTTCGTCAGCTTTTTCATATGGAAATACTATCCAGTCATTTGTTTCTTCAGCATAATATGTTGGTTTTATAATTGATCTTGGTTTATAATATACTGTTGCCATATCACTATTAAGATGTTTATAATTTTCTAATGTAAGTCCAGTATCTGCAATATCATCTGCTAATAGAATGTTCTTATTTGTTCCAAATAGTTCTAAATCAATATCAGTTATGAGAGGAATTTCTAATTTATGACTTATCCAAACAGATACAATTAACCCACCTCTTGGAACTCCATAAACATATTTATATTTATCTTTATGGGGTCTAATTAATTCAATTAATTTTTCAATAGATTTAGCAAATTGATCATTCGATATAAGTATTTTATTCCATTCTTCCATTTTTCGTTCTCCTTTTTATTTATGAGCTTAATAAAAAATAATTAGTAATTATACTATTTCTATATATAAATTGTAATTATTAGAAATTACTTTATTGAAATTTTACCAATTATCCGTATCTGTTATATCAATTTGTTTTCCACAAGCGCATTCAACGACTATAATTACTCCTAATCCAGTTGGTGTAAATCTATATGATATTCTACCACCAATAGCACCGGGTGTATTAATATTGGCTTTTTTATATTTACATGTTTTATCATGTTTCATTAACCATTTTTTTGCCTCTAATTTTTCTTTTTCATTTAGAGTAAACATTAGTTCTCCCTTAAAATCCGGCAAGATCTAGTTAAAGATCTTGCCGGATTACATTTAAATTAATCCTTGTTTATGTAATTCACAACCATCAAGTAACGGAGCGCCTTTTTCTGGATAACCTTTACAAACTTCAGGTCTATAGTCATAAATTAGACATCCTTCTACAGAGTCTAAATTTGGACAAGGAAGATTAAATTCAATAAAGGTTAATGTTTCCCCATGTAGTGTTCTTTCACTTACTTTCGCTCCACGAGCCTCATAAAATTCTTTTATATCTGGTGTATATGGATAAGCTGAATATACTCCAACAGTTTTGCAACAAATTTGACAGTTAATACAAATCTTAGATAGTTCTTTATTATTTTCCATTTATTTCTCCTAGTACAAATCTTCACTATATAATTTATTTTTTAATTTTCCAGATACACTTACTTGACCACTATCAATGAAATGCTTTAAAGCGTCTATTCTATTGAGAAATTCACCAGTGTCTGTTACAAATCCTTGAATCTCAGTTTCATTCCAGATAAATCCTTTAAGTCTCATATCCGATATAATATTATGGTGTCTACGACCGGTATGAACTATTCCATCTTGTTTAATCGCCGCTGAAACTATCATTGTAGTCTCACTTTTAGATCATATATTTTGCCTTTATATATCATAGCACTAAGTAACTCAGTATTCTGATCCATTCTATATTCATATATTCTAGTAGTTATATAACTGCCTAAAACTATACCTATCAATACATATATCATAGCTACAAACATTTGAGCTTTAACTTTAATCCACCATACACTATTCCACCAATGGCTTCCGCTTATTGCGTATTGTTCTAAATTTGACAATGCATCATGAGACATTTTTGCAGCTAATAAAGCTACTTTTTCAAATGGAACAATAATTTTATCTTTAATAAATACTTTATCTTCAGATGCTATTTCATTAACTATATCTTTGACTATTTCAATTGCAGCTTCATCAGTTTTACTAGCAACATGAGTATTGATTACATCTATTACTTCCTGAACTTTATTTTGAACTTCAACCATAGGATGATCTATTTCCGTTTTAGGTTTTGGTTCTGGTTCTGGGATTTCTGGTTCTTGAGGTTTTTCTTCACTTACTACTGGTTCTTGCGCAATAGATTCAGTTATAATTTGTTCGGATAATTTTGGTTCAGACATAATACTTGAAATTACTTCTTCAAATTTAATATCTTTATTTTCTTCTGGTTTAATTATTACAGATTCTGTAATAATAGATAATTCTATATTTTCTGGTATTATTTCATTTTGAGGATTATTTACTGTTGTCATTTTTTCTCCTTACAGTGTCTAGTTTAATTTTTAAATTTTCTAATCGTTGTATTACATCGTTAGCTTGTCCTGTTGCTATTATAATACCTTCTGGTGTGACTCCTCCTTTATAATAAATAAGAGCTTGTTTTAAATCACCACGAGACATTCTTAATTTTTGTTGTAAAATTCTAGCTCCATGTAATACATCAACATCTGCAAATTCATATGTAGCTGTAGGTGTTTGCATTAATCCTTTGTAATTAGCGGAAGATACGGCTTTATAATCGAAGTTAGATTCAGTTTTAAGTAATGTAGCTATTAATAATGGAGAAATATCAGTAAGCTGTGCTGCATTATTAATAGCTTTAGATATTGCGTCCAACTTATCAGTTGGGCATTGTAATATCTGTAATGCTAAATATACATCCGATTTTTTCTTAGGATCGAGCTGAATTGGCATAGGTAAAACATTGTGAAAATTAAATACGATTATTAATATCAGACATATCAAACTAATATACATTATACCTACCATGTGTGACTTGAATGATTTAAACAATGTGCTTCTAAAGAAAAACATTTTTTAATCCTTTCATTTTTTAGTAGAGTATTTAAGTAATAAATAAACTCCTATTGAAAATACAATTAATACCATTATTGATATATAGATGTGATGAATAAGTGATAAAACGATAAAACTTACAATTGAGATTAATATTAAAACTATTCCAACTAATTGTTTGTCTTTCCAAAATTCTTTTAACATATCAAGTATTTTGTTCATTTAAACGCCTCCTTTATTTATTTTAAATTGGGGCAGAGGCAGGGGTTGATACCTACAAGTATTAAACTTTATTATAATTTAATACATCTAGCCCACTAATTATCTACCTTAAGTTAGATTAGTCTGCCACTCTGCCATGAATTTTATTTATCTAACATTCTTTGATTGAGATCTCTTAAATCCTGTCCAAGTGATTCACCACTTTCACCTGCTACTCCATTTTTCCCGGAATCTCCAATAAATCCTTCTATAATATTATATCCACCAATAGCGTTTGCTCCACCTATTTCTGGTTTTAGTTTTTCTTTAACTTTTATACAATAATCTCTACCTTCTTGTAACGCTTCAATAAAGTTATTGATGTGTTCTGGGTCAGTTAAAAGAAAGTCACCATGTAACTTGATCTTGCCGGTAAAGGCTAATATAATTGCTTTCTTCCATCTATAAAGAAATCTTCTAAACCAATTAAATTTAAAGAATCCATATTCTGGATATCTCCAATGATCAAATCTAACCTCTTTATAAAAATGAAGTTGTATTAACCCAAATTCATTATCACATTCGATTTCAACTATCGAACCACATTCGTTATCTCCACATTCACATTGTACTGAATACCAAAGAGATTTATCAAATTTATGTATTAATGAAACTCCTTTTTTAAATTTACTTTGAAATTCCATTTTATCGGCTTGAGTCATTTGTTGTTTCTCCTTAAATTGTTTAGCGTCATCAGATAAATGCCACTTAGATGAAGTGGATTCAAAACAGTTTGGGCAGATATATGTGCAGATAATTTTACAAGTTGGACATATCATTTAATCCTCCTATATGTATATAACATTGACTGCCATTGATTCGTCTATTCCATCTTCTTCAACAATACCATCCCAATACATACCATCTTTTTTATAAAAAACTAATGGAGTTATACAATCAATATCTCTACTTCCCATATGATTATAATCGTCAGTAATAACAAATGCTTCTTGATCATGTTTAGATAATATTTCTATTAGTTCTTTTACTTTCATTTATTAATCCTCTATTTGATATTTGTTTTTATGCTCTTGAATTATAATAGTTTCATTAATTATATCTGTTTTTATTGGTTCATCAGAATCATGTAATGCAACCATAAGATTTAATAATGGAAACATACTAAAATCTAAACTGTATCCACATACATTTTTATCTGTTATTGTTTTATCTTTTATAGATTTATCAAAACTACTAATAATAGTTATTTTTTGTTTTCGATATCTTTTATTAAACATTACAGTAAAATCATGTAAATATTGACATGTCTTTAGTAATTCAGCTTTTTCTTTTTCATCATTTACTATTATTTTCATTTAAGCCTCTTTTAATAATTTGTCATTATTGCTACTGCATTGTGAGCGTGAATTGATTCATCGGATTCTACACTTACTTTAAATTTCTCAACATCTTCCATTTTATCTAATTTATCATATACGGCGCGAGCTATATCTTCGACAAACATTGGACTATTGTATGCTCTTTCTGTAACTACTTTTTCATCAATTCTCTTAAGTACTGAAAATATTTCACAAGATGAAGATGATTCTGCCGCTTCAATAAGGGATTCAATCCAAATAAATGAATTCTCTTTTCCTTGAACTACCATATCAATTAATACTTTCTGATTGTGTGCTCCATATTCAGATATTTCTTTTGAGCAAGGACATAGAGATGTTGCTAATACTTTGACACCCAATCTAAATATGAAATTGTCTTTTGTTTTAATTCCAGTAAAAGAAATATGATATGGAAGTATACCAGGTTCCTGAGAAGCTGGAGCTAACTTCTGAACAAAATATGGAAACGAATAACTTATTTCACAAGTATCCGCTTCCGCTGAAATTCTTATATTTTCTGCAATTGAACTAATTAGTTTACCATTAAGTTGTTGTCCAACAAATTTCTGTAAACCAATTATTAATCTACTCATATTTGTTCCTTTAAGATTAGCAGCGAGATCTACATAACAATCAACTTTAGCAACTGAATGTTGTACTCCTCCGTTCTTCATTGAAACAAAAATAGGAAGTTCAACAGAATTGATACCAACTCTATTGATCCTAATTTCATGTACTGGTAATGTGTATTGCATATCCGGTAAGTTTTCTGACATTTAACTTTATCTCCTCTTTCTTATTAATTTCCGTATGGATTCTTAAATATTGGAATAGGATTGTCAATTTCTTTATCAATTTCTTCCATAGCTTTTTCTGTCCAACTGTGTGTTTCTTCCATAGATGAATCTATCGGATCTGGAAAATCTATTTTCTTTATTTCCTGTCCAGAAATTGATATATCATATATATTTTCTGGAAAAAATAATTCTGTGATATGTTCCATTAATCCATCTATAAAATTACCAGCGTCTACATTGTCTGGTAGTGCCAAAGTAAGTTTATGATTAATTATTTGCATTTATATCTCCTCTTAAAACTTCAACTAAAAAATTCTTTACTTTCTCGAAAATACCTGGATTGGTACTTTCCCGATTTCCACTAACATTTAAAATTACAATATTGTTCCAGTTAATCCATCTAAGAAATGATTCTTTTGTAGGATTAATAATATATGGTTTTCCAAATTGTTTGCAACTATTAATTGTTAATTTTCCACCTGGACTAGATTCGTTCCCGAACCAGATAGTAGCAGAAGAATTTTTAACATTTTCAATTGTTCTTGTTCTATAATTAGGACTTCCACTTTCTGTTATCCCATACAATTCTTTAAGAGCAGGATTAAAACCAGTTTCTGTTTTAAAACCTTTAGGTGCTATTCCTCCCGTCTCGAGCTTTAAAATTTTACCAGCCTCTAACCCCGCTTGATCAGCTCCAGTTTGAGCTCCTGATATTATTTTAGTGATCATTTTTAATATCCCATAATATAAGTCGTACAAACTCTTCTAATTTATTATGTACGTCACACATATCCTCTCCTTTTTGAATAACTATTTCTCTTGTCCAATCTTTGTCATTTTGTATTCTTAAATGATAATTTTTCTCATTTTCAAAAGCACATAAATCTTTAAGTTTATTCATTTATTCTCTCCTCTATTTTTATATATTCACCTAATAATTTTTTAACACAATATTGACAGAGATCTAATTTCATTTGTGATTCATCTCCAAAAATAGACCCATAACCATTTGTTTTATCAATGCTTATAAATTCTTCAATTTCCATAACATCTTTTGATCTATTATCATTTTCATAAACAGTTTTACAACAATCACAAACAATTTGATCTAATACTTTCCGAGTATATGCTTCTTCTATGTAATTCTTCATTTTCTTCTCCTTTTAGAAATAAAAAACAAACGATTTGAGGTCGTTATAAGAATATAATTTCTATATGAAATATGAAAATAAAAAAATTGCAAAGCTAGAGAGAAGTGTTAATTCTCTCTAGCTCTTGCCAATATTCAATCCCATAAATTTCCAAAGTTTTTTCTTAACAAAGTAAACATTTTGTCTACTTTTATATCATACTCTTCTCTTGTTAATTTATCAAATCCTTCTTCGAATTCCATAATTTTGTTATATTCTTCGAATTCCTTAGCTATTTCTTTTAAAGTTTTATCCCATTCTTCTGGAGATGAATCACATGGATAACCATGTGTAGTTTTAGAAAGATGTAAACACCCCTTAGAAATTATTTCTGCTAAATAACTATCAAAACTCCAAACATCAAAGTCTGAATAACCTCTCCAACCTCTTTGACAAAACCATTTGATTCTTTTTGGAATCATAAAGACTTCATTATTAAAAAATCTATAAAGTATATAATAAAACTCACGTAAAATATATAGAATTGGATGTTTTGCTTTCCATTCTTTCTCAATTCTTTTCCACTCTTCCATTGATTTAAATTCAAATAAAGCTTTATTAAATTTTCTAAACGTACGTATTTTGTCTAATATGGATTTAAGAGTTTTCATTGGGTTAGGATCTCTAAACATCATTTTGAAAAATCCTCCGGTTTATTCTTAATCACTAATCTTAAACCTATAATAAGAGTTATTATTGAAAATATTGTAACAGATGTCATTAAAAATAATCCAAATATAATTAAGAACCATATAGACGCTACAATAAGAGAACAACCTACTCCAAATTTATCAGCCCACATTCTTTTATAACATTCTATAAAATCTTTAAAACTCATTTTTCAATCTCCTTCGTTAATATTAATTTATCATTAATATTATATTTTCCACATTTATCCATTATAATAGTGTCAAATGGTTTCGCAGGAACAGTATATAAACACCTTCCTTCTTTTAATTGTGATCCTATTATCTCTGTAACTACAAGGTTGTCTGTATCTACAATATCCGAGCACCCAACAAATAATAAACATATTAATATTATTAATTTTTTCATTTAGTAATCACCTCACTTTTCTATTATCGTTCTAATATAATTAAACTGCCAAAAAGCATCACATCTGTAAGTTTTGGATTATCATATTTTGTAATTATAGCTTGTTCTAATCTTTCTAAATCATTTTCTGTTTTAACCGGAAAGTTAACTTTGATACTAGCTGGTCTTATTCCACCTTTTTCTTGTAAATAGAAAGTTGCATAAGTTATATATCTAGTATGCTCTTTAATAGTGTGAAAACTTATTGAAACTATTATACCCATTATGAATCCAAATACAATCAAATGGCTTTTCATATATTTTAAATAAAATTCAATCCAGCGAAATACTAAATTATCTTCTCTCCTATAAAATTTCATTCTAATTTTCCTTTCTGATTAAGCAAATCATTTTTAACTTCTGGAGCTTTAAACGAGAAACCAAAGTAAAGTATTGCAAGAATTAAATTCGGAATAGCACTCCAATAAGCTATTTTCCCGAAATCATTTGCTACGATAAAACATAAACATACCAATAAATTAAGTATTGTCCACAAATAATAATGAGTTTTATTCATTTCTTGCATCCTCCTTTATTAATTCTTGAGTGGGAAGCCCATTTAGCTTTTTTAATTTGTTGTGTTAATATCACAGATTCTCTTGATATTGGAGTTTCATTACAATAATGATATCGACTATTTAATATCCAAGGTTTTTTCTGAATCGTTTCAATCAATTCATCTGCCTTGCCTTTTCCGACTGTTTTTATCTTACCACCTCTTGCTAAAAATTCTTCTACGGTTTCGTTTCCCATTGTATCACCTCTTTATATCAATTAGTTTTTCGTGATACGAACAACTGCAATATTTTGTAGGTCCGTACCACGTTTTTTGAAGTTGACAAATTATTTTTTGATGATAACATATTATAATTGGTATATTATTATGTTCTTTAGTATTTATTTTAATTTCTTTAGTTCGGTCAATATTACAATTGTTTTGACCTTTGCAACACTCGTGCATATAATCTCCTACTTTTTAAATTCAGGATAAATCATTGTAATATTCTTAGTTGGTTCTGTAATGTCGAATACAACAATTTGTTCAGAAGAATCTCCTTCAACTTTTGAATCTTTAATACATCTCATTATTTTATCTGCTATATAATTTACAACTTCAATATTGATTGGTATATTAAAATCAAAATTAGTATATTGTTCTTCGATCATATCAATAAAGTCAAAATAAATTATTCCATCATATGGGTTTTTAACAATCTCTCGAATTAATGCATCTTTAAAATTTATTCCAACTAAACTATTGTCCCAAGTTTGTATTCCTTTATTGTGTACCCCGATCCAGAGAAAAATTCTTTTATTTTTATCGGCAAGCTCTGGTAAAGTGAAATCGAATCTTATTCCTGTTTTATATGTGTTTGATTCTTTAATGATATCAGCAATAACTGCTTCCCATTGATTTGGTGCTTCATCAGTAGTAAGATTTTCATACATACTTTTGAATACTATCATTTTATTTGTTAATTCACGTCTTACTTCCATTAAATCTTCATTTGTATTCATCCGTGTTTCTCCTTTTTTTGTTTATCAGATTCAATTGATTTTATATATCTATGATGTTTCTCATTTAATTCTTTTATTACTTCTTCTGGTTTTTTATTTGCAGTTTTTGAAAATCTCAATTCACACTCTTTATCCCAACATTTTTGACAAACTTGTTTTTCTTTTCCTTGATCAAGAAATAATCTAACACAGGATTCATCTATTTTACTTAGACATTTATAACACAACACTTCAGTCATTTAAATTCTCCTTAAAAGTTATTTAATCAGCATCTTCATAAGATGAATTTTTCCTACTAGCTGTACAACTTGGACACAATCTTATAAATTTACTTTCAGACCAAAATTTATATGGTGTTGAATGATTTGATCCCAAACATTCCACTTTTACTAGTTTGTTTGATTTTTTGCGAACTCTATAATCATTTCGATCTTGTTTGTTTAAAGTAAGAGTTCCTTTACAACCATCTTTAACCCATTGTCTAATTATTGTTGCATGTCTTCTGCTTATTGATACTTGTTTTAGGCTTTCAGTAATAGTTGTTTTTATATCTTTTTTAAAAAGATTAATCAGTTTACGTATCTTTACATTATCTTCTTTGTCTGGCATTATTTGTATCTCCTACATTTTGTTGAATAAAAGTGACTGGAACACTATATAATTATAGTGCCCAGTCTAGTAATTTTATACTTGTCCTAAGAAAATTTTCTCATAAATTGTCAAATTCTCAAGATCGATATTATCAAGTTCCTCTAAATCCACTTTTTCAATAGTTTCTTTGTTTGGTTGATATAATAATCCAATTCGGCTAGATATAAAACTTGCCATCATTTTGTCACCAAGTTTATATGTCGGTGGCAGATCTTGCCGATATCTCCAGAATTCTTTTTTATCATAATCTGTTATAAACATGTTTGCAAATAATATTTCAACAAAGGAACTGTATAAATTTCCAACTGTTAATAAAGCAGTCATCAATTCTATATAGTAAGGTACAACTGAAGTTGTAACTGGTCCTTGTCTTAATATGGATTTAATATTGTTAACAACCGAGATTACATCCTGATTGTAGACTATATGATGATCTTCACCATATATAAGAGTTTTACCTTTGACTTCTTTTAATCCATATACTTGTTGTGTAGATGAAGAAACTATTAATTGAATTGGAAATTGATCTGTATCGAATTCTAATGTAGTTTCCTCTTGATTATTAATAATATCTGTTTTCACATTTATTAAATGTTCTTCAAAAAATTTAACAATTTCAGAATCAACTGGTAGAGTTGCCCGCCCAGACTCGTGAAAAGTTCTCAATGTTAGCTGCGTTAGCCGCTCTGTTATTAATTGCCCAGCTACAATACCAGCATATTTCGTTGTTAATCTTTTTGCACCAAAACACTTGTTGCAAATTTTGAAATTATGATTCACACAAGTCATCGGGGAACGAACACAAATCTTTTTATTTATATAGCTCTTTGCCGTTATAGAATCTAATATTTTCCAATCAGGAAATGTCTCTAATTCTTTAGGGTCACAATAATATTTTCCAATTAATGTTGAAGCATGATCCTTAGACATTACAATAAATTCTAAATGATTGTTCGTTTCACAATCTTCGAGATCAAATTCAATCATTGACAGGGCCATTACAAGAGTACGTTCTAAATCAGAAATATTCAACTAGAATCGCTATTTCTAGTTCTGTCTCAAAAGAGACAGCTGCATATTACTATGCAGCTTAGACTATATCTTCACTCTAAATTTTTAAATTGTTACATGTTTCCAGGTTTTTCCATTATCAATACACCATATTGCAGTTACAGACGTATTAAACTGTTTCGCAATTGCATGTTGTGATATTCCATTCTTCAATAACTGTTTAATTTGTTTTACTTGTTGAATTGTAAATTTATCATGTATAATTTTTCTTTTAATATCTGATAACGATATATTTTGATTTAGTTGAGATGTTATGTGAGTCCACGCATTTCCGTTTAATATATTTATAATAGGAATTCGAGAAATTTTATATATTTCAGTAATATGTTTTACAGATAATAATTCACCAGACCAAATTCTATTTAACATTTCTTTAACTTGTTCATCTGTTAAGATTGAACCACCATGTCTTGATCCAATTGTATTTCTTCCTTTTTGTTTTGCGTCCTTATTATTGTCATCATATGTTCCTAAGAACAAATGATCAGGATTACAACAAGATGGATTATCACATTTATGACACACTAATAATCCAGTTGGAATATATCCATTAAAGAACTCCCAAGAGAGTCTATGAATATATAATTTCCCAAAACCAGACATCCAAAAGAATCCATAACCTTTCTTTAATTTATTAGCTGTCCATTCCCAACAATCTTGATCATTTCCTGGATATTTAACTTTACTCCAGAAACGTTCCACAACATCTTGTGGCCAATTAGTTTTATTCATTTTTAATGTAAACCTCCTATAAAAATTATTAGATATGAAGATATAATCTATCTTAATAATTTCTATATGAATCTTTTAATATTAAAATATTTAGAGTGTCCCCCGTTTCAGCTCGCTTGAGCTTACGTCTTTCGACTAGTCGTTACACCTTCAATAACAATGATTAGCGAGATCAATTGTTAAAGCTTGGCTCGGTATTGTCCCAAAGGGAGTTCCACCGAATTAGAGGAATTTAAAGTGAGCTATTTATTAACCCACTGCTTGGTGTATGTCTAGATTTATCTTTAATTGATTTTCTAGTTGCTGGAGCTACCATAAAATATTGTTCCTCCGTTAATCCTTCCAATAAACTTGATTTAATTGGTCTAGGAATAACAATATTAGATGCATCTGCTGAATAACCAATACTTATAGCTGATCTAGCTAATTGTGCTCTACTAAATCTTGATCCGCTTTTAAATAACTTATATAAACCAGAATCTTCATCCATACTTTCAATACATTTATCAGTGAGGGCTTCAACAATATGATATCCCAATTTAACATTTTTATTTGGTAATTGTTTAAATATCTTATCTGCTAAATCACTTTTTAAATCGGCCATTTCATCAATATCCAAACTTGGAGTATGACTAGTTGATGAAATAAAGAAGAATAATAGTTTTTCTAAATTAGTTAAAGCACTATAATATTTTTTATTATCTTTATTGTTATAATTATAAATACTTTCGTTTATTTCATTTGTTATTTTCTTACCAATACTTTTGTTTATAATCACTTTATTGAATCCACAGAATTTATTAAATAGACACATTCCGTAACTATATAATTCTCCAGTTTTCATTTTAACGGCATGATATAGATGATCGTTCCAAAGAGTAAAACTCTCTGGAAGTTTATCAAGAGATTCTAAATTATCACAGATAACTTTAGTTTCATCAAACTTTTGTTTGGTGAGAATAAAAGCGGAGTATAAAGCTTCATAGCGTATAGTTGCTAGAAAATTATCATTCTGATCGTATCTGATTGAGTTCATTAGAAATGCTTTTTCTTCAGCTTCTCTTAATGCTTTTGTGTCGTGTAAAACATATATCGCAAAAGTATCACCATCAAAATCCGCATTAAAAGGTTCGATTAATAGTGGAGAAAGATGAATAGTTTCATCAGAATCATCATCTGTTGGTTCTAGCTCAACAATGCTGCAGCCGTGTTTCCAAAGTGTTGGTTGACGATTGATGAATGCTAGTCTCTTTATCTCATGATCCGATAATCTATTTTGATCTATCATAAGTTTTCCTTTATGAAATTATCAACCCAATCTTGACACCATTTTCCGTTCTCTCCTCTTTTAATTGGAACAATTCGTTTATCATCAAGTTGAACAATTATAACATATTCATTATCATTTGAGGTTTTATTTACTTTAAATGATCTAATATCTTTAATTCTAAATTTAAATTCTTCATATACGTCCCACATCCATTTGTCAGGGGGTGATGCTACCATTTGTTTTTTCTCCTTCATTCTAAATATGCCAACCTGAACCAACAGTTGGGTAATTATCTTCATGTCTATTATACGCCCGAAATTTAGTATTGTTTAATTTATTTTTTATAATTTTTGAAGATCTAAGATGTGTAATATTATTTTCTGGAGTAAGACTTCCCATAAATCTTTTATGTTTGCTACATAATTTTATATAAGCTTGAATAAACTCTATATCTTTTAATTTTGCATATAACTCGCGTTTCTGTGCTAATTTACGGAATTTGTCAATTTTAAGTTTAAATTGTTTTAATGTTTCTACCATTTGTTTTCTCCTTCTCTAATCAAATGCATCTTCTTCAAACTCCTGCTCAATCTTTCGTCTTCTTATTAAAGATTTTACAGTTTCTGTTGCGTCTTCATCTTTCTCAATTTCTTCAATCTTTTCAGATTGATCTTCGCAGAACCATTTTAAGAATTCTGCAAATTCAACTTTGTATAAATCATAATTTTCAAATTGAGTATAGCTATCAAACAATATTGTAAAATCTTCTTCTTTATATTTAGAAAGATAATATAAAAAGTATGGAAACCATAATTTAAATAGGATCTTTCTACTAACCTTTACTTTGTAGGGTTCTAAGCTCGGGTCGATAATAATAACAGATCTTGCCGAGAATTCAATAGTTTTACCCAAAATAGATCCTCTTATAAATCCAGTTTTACCTGATATACTACTATAAACTGATTCATATATTAAATCAACATAGTATTGATATCTAGCAGCTGCTCTGTCATATTCTGGAATAATTGGATCTATTAATTCATCATCAATATTGTTATCTAAATTATATCTCATTTTAGCAAACCAATCCGCTTCTTTTTGTCTTGCTAAATCTCTTGTTGACAAATTTAAATTATTCTGATTAATTAGACTAATATAATGTTTATTAATTTCAACATATCTAAATTCACCTTTCTTCTTGGGGTCTTTTACTACCGGCCGAATATCTGGTGGAAGAACTTGTACCATATCAATTATATATTTATCATCAAATAATTTTTTAGCGATATCAAGTCCCAATATTTCAGAAACATATCTTAATGAAAGTATGAAACTATATAGACCAGTTATTCTAATTGGTACTGTAAAATATCCTCCTATTGGAGCTATAGTGTCAACTACTTTTAATTCGTCTGCTGCATATGAAACAATTAAATATCTAGAAGTGATAGCTAACGCATCTGCTTTTCTTGGATCTAGAAGATGTTTATGATTGGTTCCAACAATTTTCTTAAAGTGTTTTCTTTTTGTTGACTTTATAACTGGAAAGACCAAAGAGATCTTTCCAAAAGTTTTAAGTCTAAGATCAGAAGGACCACACAATACGTTACATCTATCACAAATCTTTCCACCATCGCAGGACTCTAAGCTTAGTTTTCCACACTTACATTGGAAATCTTTAACTGGACCAAAAATGGACTCCGATAGAAGTCCATTTTCGTCAATAGCTGAGTACTTTCCGGTGAAGAACTTAATACTTGAAACTTCGCCTCCCAAATGATTCATTTATTTCTCCTATTCTTTTGAATCAAGTTGTTTATCAATAATACTATCCATAATACTAAGTATCTCATTTGTTGCCAATTGGGATTTTGTTTTTACTTTACCAAGTTTTTCTGCTGCTTTTTGTGCAGTTATATTTGCATTTTGTTGAAGTTTTTTATCTTTAGTCTTTTGTTCATGTTGTGTTGTGAAAACAGTTGCTGCTTTAACAGGCATATTTTCAAGTAAATATTGATCAATTTTTAATTTATTATTTAACGTATTTGATATTTTGAACTTAAACCGAATAACATCTTGTCCTATTTTGTTAGATCTTGTACGAAAAGTTATAAATTTTCCAAATTCTCGAATAGAACAAGATCCATCTTTAAGAGCTTTCTCCAATAGTCCTTGAAAAATATATTGAACTAATGTAGGTATATGTGCATTTTGAAACTTCTTTTGAAGTTCGATCTCAAGATCTTCTGGTAGTCTAAACATATATCTCCTTTTTATGTTATAATGGAGTTAGCACACAAAGTTTTTCACCATTTTTAAGAATGGTGTTATGCCTAATTGGAACTACTGCCGCTAAACCATCTTTAACATATCTAATATCAAATCTGTCCGCAATATCACTGTGAACTTTAATATTATAATCATCTGAATTAATATCATCTTTGCCGATTGGTATATAATACATTCTACCAAGAAGAAGATGAACCATTCCATTTGAAGCTGATAAAACGTTTTGTTCTCCAGTTGCTAAAAATATATAACCAATTTCGGTAATTTCGTTTCCAAAGTTAGCATTAATATATATGCTATTTTTTGATTTAATTTCTGGTATAGAATTTGGATATTTTTCAAATTCATCTGCAATTATACCACCAAATTGTGGTGTTTTGTTTTGTTTATTCATATTAATTTAACCCCTTATTTCTTATTATTTATTTTAAGTTTTAATATTTGTCTAGAAAGTGCTATTATATGTTTACATCCAGATGGAATATTAAATTGATTCTTTTCTTTTGGACGACTCACGATTGATCTTATAAATTCTATTGATTTGAGTAAACTCCCAGATTTAAAAACAGCATTCGCAAACTCGAACTTAAAACTTTCACAAGAACAAAATATTTTACATGGGGAATTAAGATGTATAGTTTCATCTTTTATTTCCATTTCTTGTGTGTATTTGTTTGTTGAACTTTTTATAAATATTGTGCCATTTTCATTAATGGTTGGTGTGATGTTGTTAAAAACTACACTCTTGATAGATTCTTCTCTATCCTTGTATGCGCTTGGAAATTTTGAAAAAAAGCCAACTGTAAGCATATTAACGACTCCAAAAATAATATTTTTGTAATCCAATCAGATCTCAATAAAGAGATCCAACTGGATTACAATCAATCATAAATTATAAAATCAAATTAAAATCTACCACTACTCTAATTATTGCAAAAAACTTAAACTTTCTAAAAAATTTTTATACTACATCAACCCATTCGTAAATATCATCGTCCAATAGTATTCTCCTTTTTCATAGAAATTAAATAAATCAGCGTAAAGCTAATTTATTAATTATATTATTTCTATATAAAAGCTTTAATTATCAGAATCTCCACTGGGAGAGACAGTGGAGATTCTAAAAAGGAGTTACAACCAAATAGAAACAAATGAGACCAAAAAATTTAACTTTCAAGAGTAATATTTCTATATACTTTCTGAAAATTTTAAAAATCTATTTGTTTTGTAAATTTGATAATTATATTTGTTTCTAATTAAAAAGTTCTTGATCTGATGTAGAATAACTAGAATTAATAGAAATTTAGTAGATTATTTAGTGAAAAAATGTTTTTTCACTAAATATATAGAAATCATTTTTAATATAAATAATTAAAATGATTTCTAATTAGATTAAGATAAGTCTTAATAATAGTTATAATATAATATTAGTTATAAACAATTTCAGTTATAAATCTTAATAATAGTTACTATATAATGTAGACTATCGTTATCTCAACTGGTTATAACTAAGTTAAAAACAATATAAATAATCTAATATAAAAAATAATATTTGAAGTTTGTTACAAGAGTAATATTCAGTAGTTTCAATCAGATGACTCTGAAGGAAAGAATATTCTTTGTAAATTTCTTTAACAATGGGACGCCGGTTTATTATTATGCATCATCTTTTTCTGAAAAATTATTTTTAATTTTCCAAATCTTTTTTCAAAACCTTTAAAGCTTCCAAACCATTAAGATCAGATTTATTTATTTCTTCTATATCTTTAGTTTTGGATACTTCTTTTTCTTTTATTCCCAATAATATCTGTGTAAATTCTTCAGCAAGTTTTTTAGCAGCGGCAAGAGTCTTCTTATTGTCTATAAGAAAATATTCAAACCTATCTTTCAAATCTATTCTTGCGTATACGTTGAAAGATCCATCTGTTGCTGGTATCAATTTGACTTCTGTAATTTGGTTTGTTGAAATAAATAAATATGATATTTGTTCTTTCCACCACATCCAATTTGTTTTGCGATCAAGTCCCATGAATTGTTTCTCGATCTTTTGTTGTTGTGGTTCTTGCTGCTTTTGTTGTGGAAACATTTTATACCCTCCCTATTGAATCTATAAAAACATCATCTATATAAACTTTAGTTGCTTTACTAATTCGAAATGATAACTTTTCAAAGAATGAAACAAATACTGCAGCAACTAATACTCTTCTAAATATTTGTGATTCGGGTTGTTCTAATAAGACTTCTGGTGTCCACTCATATTCAGGATATGTGCGAACTGAAAATTTAATTATATCCATTATACCCTCCTATTTTAAATAAACTTATAACAATATAATTTCTATATGTAATTTATAAAAAACAAAAAGTGTGAAAAAAATTATTCATAAAATATATAGAAATATTATTTGTAACCTGAACATCATGAAGTTTGTTTCAGACACATAATATGTCTATGGATTAAATAGATCTAAATATATACATCTTCATGATGTTCTTAACCGCAAAATAAAATAGGAGGCGAACTTTGGAACTATCAGTATCTCATTTGTTTATTTGGAACAATCAATATCCAGGGGTTTTAAAAAGCTCAATGGTTAAAGATTTCCACGATATTAAATTACGTATAGATTTTTATAAAATTCAAACAACAGACATGCAACTTATTGAAATGGTTAAAAAGAATTGTGAAACAGATACAACTAATGTTGATACTCTTAAATTGATAAGTACTGATAATATTTATTCAAAATTATTAAGTTATACTGATTCCGAAGAATTTATTACCCATTTAAGATTTATAAATGCTCGAAATATCCAAGAAGATATGAAGAATGGTCAAAAATGGATTATTGAATTTAAATTTGGAACGGATATTCATTTCTTTAAAGTTATAATGGATTCTCAACAAACCCTGCGAGTTTATAATCAGGTGAATTCTTTTTATTCTAATTATTTGGTTCTTGCTGCAATGGCAAAACACCAAGTTTTAGTTGACGATGATAAATCTAATAAGAATGAAAAGAAAGTAACAGAATATATTCCGCAACAAGTTCAACCAGTTGAAGAACCAGTATCACCACATCAACTTATTACAAGAGAAAGAAGTTGTTTAGATGATATTTTTGAATTGTGTATAACAAGTAGTATAAAATCAAGTTTGATTCATTATACTTTTAATTATTTTAGATACATAACAGATAAACATTGCAGTGTCTTATTATCTAATGATAAAACAAAAGTTCAATATACTTTGCCGATGTTAATTCCAGGAAAATTTAATATAGATGAACATTATTTTCAATCATTAGTCGCATCTAATTTATCAATTGCTTCAAATAATGTAACATATGCTATAAAAAAGATACTTCAAAATCTTCATACGAATTATGAAAAATACCAGAAAAATAGTTTATATCTAATGATGATGTCTTATTTATTGTTTATTTATTTATTAAGATATTTATTTGATTCTAATAAAGAATCATTTAGATATAACTTTAAACACTTTATGTGCGTTCCTTATTCACAAAATGAATTATTGAGAATAATGATTGCGAGCGGATTTCCAGATTTTTCTAAAAATGTATTCTTTAAGATTACTAATATAGATTTATCTGATATAAATGAAGATTATAATTTAGAAAAGATTAATAAACTTTCGGAGGATTATAAACATTTAATACCAGTGTCTCAAAAAGAGTTTGCAAATAAGATCTTTGCCGAAATAAAAGATGAAACTAGAAAAGAACCAAAAGATTTTAAACTATCTAATAAGAAAGTTATTGACATTTCAAAGTTAATCGATAACGGACAGAAACAGCAAAGAATTACAAAGTCGGTTCTTTTTGATCCGGACAATACTCTAGTAGAGGTAGACGATAATAACAAAGAATATAATTTTTTAGATTATAAATTAATTTCTAATAATGGTTCTAAAGTTATTACAAAAACTTATCAACGAATATTAGAATATGTTAAAAATCCAGGATCAATTTTATTGATGTCGGAAAATGAAATTCCAAAGGAAGTAAAGAATATGTTTGAAGTTTTAGCAAAGAAAGTTTTAAATTCATCTAGGATAACAAAAGATAATATATCAACATTAAATTATTATAATCTCTTATTAGAGCTCTTGCCGAATCCTAGAAGCTTTAGACATACAACTTTACTTTATATAATTTTTCAAATTATAGTGCCTTATCAATTTGATATTCATGGTAACTCACAGTTTGAAGATTGCTTCTTGTGATTAATATAAAAATATAAGAGAGGAATTAAAAATGTTAAAGCAGCTCAAACCAGGTCGTCTATATTTCGTCATTAACATAAACGAACCCTATGCAGAAAGAATTTTTGAAGTTCTTAAGGAAGAACAAACTAAATTAGATCAGTGGCCAGAAGGGGAAATAACATTCAAACAATGGGTATTTGATACATTTGGTCAAGAAGGATTAAACTATATAGAATCTTCGAATTCTGATAATTAACGATTTTATATAGAAATCTTATAAGCACGAAGAGGGATCAATAAACAGTGTTAAACTGTTATTTAAAAGTTATTTTTGATCACTCAATACAGAAGGCTGTCGATTGGTTTATTTTAATAAATCGATCAATAGCCTTTTGTATTTATTAAAATATAAAAATGAGCAGGTTAATTAGTCGTGAACAAAAAGGCCACTAAACATAAACTGTTAGAGGTGATTGATTAACCTGCTTAATTAAAAATACTAATTATGGAGTCGAACAATGATATTATTAACAACTGACAATTTTGCAGAAACACTATTTACAAAAGATACAAATACACTTGCACTAGTACAATTTACTGCACCTTGGTGTGATTCATGTAAAGATGTTTTACCAACTATTGATCAACTTGAAAAAGAGTATCCAAATGTTTTATTTTTTAAAGTTGATATAGATAAATTTCCAGATCTTGCCGATAAATATGATGTTGATAAGCTTCCAACTTTTTTATTTTTCGTAAATCGTAAAGTTGTGAATTTTATAATCGGTAATGAAAATATTAATATATTTAAAAAAGTTATTGAAAAAGAAATGAAATAAAAATTCCTATAGGAACTTCTTACGAAGTCCCTATAGGTTTTTCTTTTCATTAGATTTTGTTACCGTCTAATCCGGCAATAAGACCAAGTTTAAAATCACGATTACTATCTCGGACGTATTCATCATCAGAGAATAACATTATTCGAAACTCATCTTCGAGATCTACGAAGTCTACACCATCTCGCGATAAAGTTTCTGCTAAGTATTTTGTCTGTCTAAGGAAACTATCAACGTTATCTTCAACCGCTGGTATTTCTTCTTTGACTAAAACAATAAGAGAATCCGGGGTTTGTTCTCTAGAATATTTTTTTGAGTACCCACAATCCGGGCATTCAAATAATATACTTAGACTTGTTTCATTTTCAGACAATACTTCTTCTTGTTCCATTTTACTACGACATATTGGACAATCCATTTTTCTTGTTCTCCTTTCAAGAGCTGAACAGTTAAATAAAGCCATTATTGACTTTAATATAAAATTATAATTTCTATATGAAATTTGAGAAAGCAAAAGTTGCTTAAATCATTTAACCGAAGTTAAATAATTTAAGCGACTTATGCTATACGGGGACGAGCGACTAAACGTATAGCCTAAGCCATACTCTAGCGGTCTAGCACCCCTAACTGTGCTATCAACCGTGGCAGAACATTGCTGTTCTACATTTTTATTATTTCTATATGAAATCTGAGAATATCAAAAATTTGATATTATCATTTCTATATGAAACTTAAAAAAGAAAATATTGGCGAGTTTCTCGTAGAAGCTCTCGCCGATATTTACAATGCATAAGACCCACAAATGGCACAATGACCATTTGAGTTGATTGGTGTAGCACAACATTTTGTTGTTCTCCACTCTTCTATTTGTATCTCTTCTTCCCATTTTTCAAATTTTGACAGATCGAAATGATGTAGGCACAAATACCTTTTTATTGTTTCACCACTTGATATAACTTTTGCAGCTATTAAATTATCGGTTTCCCGACAAACCCAACATTGCATATTGTAATCTCCTTTCAGTGAGTTATTTATAATATGATTTCTATATGAAATAATTAAAAACAAAAAATTAGATCTGTTGTCGGCAAGATCTATTAACATAATCAATTCAAAAATCTTATAGGAGGAAAATTCAATATGGCAAAAAAAATAAAAAAGAAAGAAGTTATTGTAGAGAACCCGGAAACTATTATAGAAGTTAATGAAGTGGCAGTAGAAAATTCAGAAGCTATAATAGATGTACTTGAAATTAAAGACGAAGTTGTGGTAGACTTAACACCAGAGGTCAAAGAAGCATTCCCAGAAGTTGAAGAAGTATTGACATTTGTTCCAGCTGTTGTAGTTAAATCTTGTAATGATGAACATCAGAAATTAATTAAAGAGCTTAGAGAGAAGTTAACGAATGGAACAATATCAGATGGTGAAGCTGCAGAATTATTTAATCTGCTTGCTTTATAAAGAAAAAGAAAGTGGAAGATCTGCCTCCGAAGAGATAGACCTTCCACTTTCCTTTGAAAAGGAATTGAATAACATTTATATGATTTCTATATGAAATCTTTGAAAACAAAAAATGGGCCTCCCACAATGAGAGGCCCGATTTCTAATTTGCCCCGGCTGAAAGGCACGGCCCTGTTGCGGGCTAAGACCGGAGCAAACAAACCTAAGTTTGAATATAATGATTTCTATATGAAATCTTTAAATACAAAAAATTACACACTAGCGGTGTGAGAGCCAATTTTGGTGGTGAATCTGACAATATTTATTATTTCAGGTGAAAGAATGGGTTCATTCCCCAATCTTTGAGAGTTCAAGTCTCTTTGGTGATAAATATTAATCCTTCCTTTACGCGCATCGAGGAACTGCCTTGTCAGAGCTGAAGGTTCCCGCTCACATCGCTTTTAAAATAAAAATTCTTTATCGGCAAGAGCTTTAACTATTTCTAGTCAAAGCTCTTGCCGATAATTTTTACTTGGAGTATTTGTTATTCCAATTTTCGATAGCTTCTCTTCCTAATGAGATCATCATTATTTTATCAGAATCTGGAGTAGTTTTGTTAAGTAGAATAGTTAACAAACTTTCCAATTGAGCTATGAGATGACAAGCATCAATATGTACTTTCCAAGGTACTATTTTTTCAGGAATAATATCTGGAGCCGGTTGTCTTCTCTTAAGAATAACCTTTTTTACAGATTTTGTTCCTTTTGTAGAGCGATATTTCTCAAATACCTCTTTCCAGTTCGAACCGGGTTTTAATCCATAAATTGAGGAACCATCTTTTTTCACACCAACTATACTAAAATCATTTCCAACTTTTTTCATAAGCCACCTAAGAGCACTACTAATGCCCTTTGGATGTGATTCTAATCTTGTTGCAATCTCTCGACCAGATAAAGGTTGATTACATACAAGTTCTAAGATCCTTTCAATTAAATTTTGATTCTTTGCCATAATACGATTCTCCTTTCGATTTAATTCATCAATTTCTTCTTTGGTAAATACTTTTACCTCACCATTAGTTTCTTTCCAATGACTATCTTTTTCTGAAATAACTTTTGATAAGGACTTCTTAATTCCTTTACTTACATAATGGAAATCAGATACAGCTTCAGTTCCAAAACCTTTAATAGTTTCATTACGAACGAAATCTGCTGCTGGTATTCCATTTACTTGAACTTCTGTTACCATTAAGC
Organism: uncultured Lentimicrobiaceae bacterium; assembly: GCA_964598505.1. GTDB lineage: Bacteria > Bacteroidota > Bacteroidia > Bacteroidales > WCHB1-69 > CAZRCF01. The sequence goes on from CAZRCF010000001.1 coordinate 226,016, forward strand.
ATTATCTCCTTTCAAGAGTTGGATATTGGTAATATTCTCCTTTCATTTAAGGATATTGTTCATATTCTCTTCCACAATTACAACATTCGTTAGGCAGTCCACAAAGAAGACATCTGATGTTTCCATCGTCTTCTAATACTGCTCCCATCATCAACATGAAAAGTTCTTCATTTGGTGCTTCTGTAGGAATTGGTATTTTTCCTTCGTAAATCTTACGACCAACTTGATATTCCATTTTTAATCTCCTTTCAATGAGAAAATACACAAAGCGTTATTGCTTTGGTTTATTATATAATTTCTATATAAAACAATCAAATAAAAGAATTTGGTGAGCCACCGAAGTGACCCACCAAATCAAGGAATTATTTTTCCTAGATATCTAATCTAATAGTTCATCTAGAAGTACAGTAACACCGATACCAACTAAGATTCCGATGCCAGCTGTTGCGGCTACTCCGAGACCCATCGATCCAAGCCCTAGGACTTTTAATCCATGAGTGATGATTGCGGCACCAGCTTTTTTAGCACCAACACCAGCAACTTGTACTGCAACATAAGAACCAGTTGAACCAGTTCCTAAGCCAGCAGCACGACTTGCAAATTTCTTTGCTGTCATATTGCTTCCTCCTTTCCGCTCACTGTATAGTTTTTGTGGAGCGTGAAGCTAATGGGGTTTTGAAGCCCAACTTCGAATTTTTCATTCGAACATCAACTTTGACTATACAGTTTCTTGGGATAGAGTTATGGCGTTGTTAATTCCTTTTCGAAAGATTTTAATCATCGTCCCATTGATCAGAAGCGTTTTTCTGAGAATCCTCAGAAGTTAACCCACCACCTCGAACCGTACGGTCGCCATCTGTTATTTTGGTGTCATAATGTTTAATTCCTAACAAGGAATCAATCAACCCTGTGTCTTCTCTTGTTGTTGATGTAGTATCCTTACCCATAATAATGTCTCCTTTTCTTGTTAGTTAAATTGTTTTTGTTTAAAAATCTTACGACGCAACATTAACCTCCTTTCATTTTTGACTTATTCTCTTATATAATTTCTATATAAAATGATCAAATAAAAGATTTTACCGGCAAGATCTTAAACTAGATCTTGCCGGTGAAAATTATTTGTATTAATCAATATCCTTTCTTGTCCATAATTTTAGAAAGTCATTAGCACAGATATTACAAAATTCTTCTAATGTTGGACTTCCTTGTGGATCAGTTGTTAATGGAAAATAGTTTACAACATTATCAAATATAATCATTGCAATATTTGCTTGATAAGACCTCCAAAAATCTTTATCTTTCCTTAATTGCCAAGTTAACCATGTAACTGCTAATTTTGTAATCATCTTTCATCACTCCTTATAATGCATCTGACTTCTCTACAATCAGGACAGAAATCATTAATCATATTGTCGATTTGATTAAGTTTCTCCTGAGCGATTTCTTCTGCTGCAATTTTTGATAATATTTTATTTTCATCATTTATTATTCGTTCAATTATAGCAAAATTCTTTTTCGCTATTTTTAGTTTTTCAATAGCTTCATCACCTGCTTCAAGTTTAGATAATATTTTATTATATAAATTAATTTCTTTTTGTTCTTCTTCTTCACCTCGCATACTGATTAGAATTAATTTATATATAAATAATAATTCTTTGTTTGTTAACTTACTATCAAGTTGTATTGGAATTTTATTATCAATCAAGTTAAAACAATTTGATATTTTCTTTATCATTTTTATTATCATTCCTCCTCCAATAATCTTCTAAATTCTATTCCTTTATCTATATCTTCTTGAGGACATTTCCAGCCATGAATATGTGCCATTATGAAGGCGCCTGAATTTGATTTATTTAGACATTCTAAATATTGTTTGTAAATTTCAATCTTTTTAATCGCCTTCTCACCCTCTTGTATTTGGTTGGCTGCCCACTCAGGTTCTAGTTTTACTAATTTTAAGATGTTACATTTTTCACCTTCAGCTGTGTAGTAAATTTTATCTAGATTCATTCCGCACCTTCTTCAAATAATCAGCACAAATATCTGCCATTGTTCTTATATCCTTATTGACAATAGCTTTTATAGCTTTATCACCAGCTTCTAATCGGGAGGATGTCTCTATGTATTCTGGCGATGCTTCAATACCAACAACATATTTATTATTGGCACTGCATAGTTCATCGAGTAATTCTCTACTTGATAGTTCTTCAATCTTCATTCTGTACCTCCTTTATAGTTTAACTATATGAATTTGAAAATACCAAATACGTTTAATCCATTTAGTGTAATTCATGCCTTTTTCGTTATAGTAAAACACACCACCATGTGGGCAGAATCCAACTACCCAGTTCAACCAAAATATATGTTTAAATGGGAGATATATTTTTAACAACTGCCAATAGTAAACTTTTATCCCAGTTCCTGTTAATACAGACCATTGCTTATTGATTGGTTCCTTCATCCCGCACCTCCTCTAAGTCTTGACCAATGCTCATTTACAAGGGACTCTATTTTATTTACTTCTTCACTTGTTTTGTTCAAATACCACTGTGGTAAAAGTAATATGGATAAGTCTTTTCTTCCAGCACAACCTCTTAATAAATCCGAATGATAGACATACCGTACGATAGATTTATCTCTGGGCAAATTAACCTCTCTACAAAAGTGATTAAAATGGTTTTCATTTACTGCTACTATGAGTATCATTCCGCACCTCCAACCATTTAGCAAAACAATTCCAGAAGTTGTTAGGATTGAATAACCATAGAATAAAATTACTTTTGGTCATTTGCTCCTCACCCAACACACTCCAGATAAATGATGGACAATAGTATATAAAATCTTCCCAATCCCCTTTCCTCTCCATCTCCTGCACACATTCGTATGCAAGGTTGCTGTCAAATTCAAGTTCATAGTTTATGATTTTCCATCCCATATACTCATAAATCAATTTAAGTTGTTTATCGTTCATAATGGATTCTCCTCACACCATTTAATAGCTTCATCCAGTAATTTATCTGCATTTTGGACGTAGTAAATATCAATTTTATTTGTGTAGCCATTTCCTGCGTACCAAGCATTTCCTATTCTTGTAGAAAATAAATCCCAATCCTCTCTTTTCATCATCACTTCGATAATAGACTTGGCATCGGTGAAGGTGGGGTTTTCTTTTTGAAAATCCATTGTCTCATGACCACAACCTTCACACAGATAATGTCCTCGTCTTAACGACTCATCAATATATACCCACTCATATTCATGCCACTCAATCCCATTTAGCTTTGCAAACTTTTCAGCGTTGGTCACAGCACCTCCAACACTATGTATATTATTAAAACAATACTCACAATATCCAGTTTCCTCGTTATATTTGTGCTGGCATTTTGTTCGCACCTCCAACCACTTAACCATACAGTTAAAAAAGTTTTTTGGATTCATGAGCCATGAAACTAATTCTTGCTGTCCGAATGTTTCAGGGGAAAGGTAATGCTGACGACTTTTCCAATCCCGATGTTCAATCACTATTTGGTGATAACACTTACCCCAATCTTTTCTCCTCTCCATCTCCTGCACACATTTATATGCAGTGTTGGAGTCAAAAGGATGAGAACAATCTCCAAGTAAATATTGCTCAAAATCCCATCCCATATAAGTGTAAATTAGTTTTACTTGCTTATTTTTCATTCTTTCTCCTTATAAAAATATTTTACCGGCAAGATCTAATTGAAGCTCTTGCCGGTAAAAATTATATTATGCACTATGATTTTCTATACTATCTTTCATAGAAAGTAATATATTTCTCTTTATGAAAATAGTATTATATGATGCATAATCTATTCGAGCGGCAGTCTCTGTATAAAACTGGTGCCCACCTATTTGACAAATTAATCGAAATTTCTTTGACCATTTTGGGGTTACCTTAACAGTTTTAAAATGAGTAGCTGTATTTTCCATGAGTAATTTGTGACCAACTATTTTACCATTTAATAGTCCTTTTGATAATTCATAACATTCTTGTAAAGCTGGTAATTTTTTATAGTTAGCTTTCCAATTTAATGCAATTCTTGTTAATCGTTCATATTGTTTATCTTTTAGAGAAAAGCAGCTAAATTGATTATGTTTTAAAATAACTCTTTTAATACTCTGGTTAAGTTGAATGTGCCGTTGTAGTATAACAGTTCCAACAGCTATTTTTCCTTCTATGCTTTCACTTCTAGATTCACCATAAATTGTTAAAGCTAATAATTGTTCAGTTGATAATTTTCTAAAAGGTGCTTTACAATCTATTGGTTTTATTTTGACTTTAACTTCAGGAATAATCACTTCTGGTATAGGTTGAATATTTACTATTGAGGTATCGATAGAGTTGTTGTCCTGTATTACAATAGTATCTGGTACAAATGCAATTGCTAAACTGCTCCAGAAACACATTAATATACTTATTATCATAGCTAGTTTTTTCATTACTACCTCCTTGTATTGTTTAATTTATTTTTTATTATTTCTTATCTATTAGGAAATATTTTAGTTCCATCTGAATATCTGTTTTGTTTATCTTTAAGCCATTTTCGAAAGCAGGTAAAGAAGTTTTTTGGATTTGCAGACCATATCATAAAGTGAGGCATATCAGATAATGATAAAAGCTCAAATTCATTCATATAGAATATACTAAATTCGTCCCAATCTTCATTATCCTCTATTTTTTGTTTACATTCCCAAGCAGAATTGGGGTCAAGAGTTTTATTCTTTTTAAGACCATTACAGAAAGAGCATATTCCACAATCACAATCGGGTTCGTAGTAAGGCCATTCCATGTAATCATAAATTAATTTAAGTTCCTTAGCTTCGGTAATTCTAGCATCTTCAGCAAGGGCTTCTTCTTTTGTTATACTCATACTTTATTTCTCCTTATCTTTGAGCATTTGATATGCCAGTAGCATCTATAACTTAAAATATATTTATCAAAAATTCTAGATACTCTTGGTTGCCACCAATGAATTTTCTTTTTGCAATAAATACATTCCCTACGGATCCATCTTTTCATTTCTTTTCCTCAAATTTTAAAACTTCAATGGACAATATATTACAAAATGCTTGTAATGCTGCAAAAATTGCTTTTTCTAAATTTTTATCGGACTTTTCTTTTTCTTCTTCAAATATCTTCATTGTGCGTAATAACGCAGCAGATAATTCTAATTGTGTCATGTTTCCTCCCACTTATATTCGATAGATAATTCATCTATACCATCGAAGAAATCATATTCTGCATACTTTGGAATATCTTTTAACCAACCTCTCTTTTTGAAACCTTCATGTAGTATTTTTTTAATCTCTTCTTCGTTTATTGTTATGAATACACTATGATCTCTTTTCATATTTTATTTCTCCTTTGTGATAATTATCTTATCACCAATTTTATAGCCATCACATTTATCAATTAGATATAAACCAGGTGCAATGGTAATTACACAATATCCTTCACCCTTTTGTGCCTTTCCTATATTCGATACTTCATATCCTGTAGCATCCAATACAGTAGTACATCCAGTAACCAATAAACATATTAATATTATTAGTTTTTTCATTCTTCATCCCTTCCGATTTTTAATAATATTATTGCCGAATCAATTGTATCATCATCAAAGAAGAACTCTAAATGTTTTCTAACTTCTCTGAATTTATAAATATTTTTACGACCAAACAATGCTAATGAGATAAGATCTGTACAAAGTTTAATTTGATAAGATGTATTGCTCATGTCTCCCACTCTCTTTCTTTTGGAGGAGGAGTCATAAATGGGAAAGGATTATTCACTTGAGATTTAAGATATTTAATATCTTCTGCCATCTCATCAAGAATTTTAGCTACCTGTTTATCGTATAGGTATGTTGTTGACGCTACTTTTGATAGTATGATTTCACTTGGTTTCATATTTCCCACTCCCTTTTCTTGAATAGACCTGTTAAAGTACCTTGATTCTGAACTTCTAATAAGTTCTTTAAATATAATCCAGTTACCAAACCTTTTAATCTATCAATATCTTCCGCCATTTCATCTATAATTTGATCTGATTTTAGTTTACGAGAAAAACCATTATCACTTGATAAACATTTATCTAATATTTCACTCGGCTTCATGTTCTTTTTTCTCCTTATTAAATTTCTTATCGGCAAGAGCTACAATTCCTATCGTTATATTAATCACACCAGAGATTATTAAAAATGAGATTGCTGCAATACGTACTCCTTCCATACCCAATAATAACCAAGATGCAAAAGTCAATGTTAATGCTCCTGGTATTAGATTGAAAATTATTTTACCTAGATAACTATTCATTTTATTTTCCCTCTCGTAAATTTTTAACCATATCGACTAAAACTTGTGGGTTCTCTAAAATTGCTCTTGCAGTTTCTTTTCTTAACTCTGCATATTTGTCGTGTTGAGCACAAGGCAAATTTTCGGGAGCAAATTCAAACATTTCACAGAAATTTCCTTTTTCAATATCTCGTAGATGGGAACAAGTACCACATTGGGCTTTTCTTTTATCGTAACGATCTAAAATTGCTTTTAATGTTACTCTAAAGCAAGTGTCCCAACCTGCTCCATCTCTACCTGATCCAAAATTTGTAGTAGCTTGTTTAACAATTCTCTCGGATTCACAAATACAAGCATATGTCAAAGCATCCAATAACGTTGGTTCTTGTAAAGCTTTAATTATAATTTTTTCAAATGGATCTGCATATTTATCACTATTTAATTTTTTATCGAGTCCTCTTATCTCTCTGATTTTCTCTATATCTTTATCTAATTTGTCTGTCATAATCATTCCTCCAGTTTTCTATTTTTAGATATCCATCTGATAAGATCTCCACGCATTTTCTGAATATGAATATGAATTTTATCCATCTCATATTTGTCAAGTTCAATATATCTTGTCATAGATTGAATTGATTCCTCTATTTCTTTTGGTAACAAGGTTGGTGATTCATATTCTAAATTAATCCTCATAATTATTCTCCTATTTGTGAAGTCGTTTATTAATTAGTTTTAAAAGCTCATCATGTTCAGTTTTACCCTCTATTGAGGTATATGGTTTATAACAACCACTACCCCATTCAGAGTGAGGATAAAATAATTTACTGCTATAAATTAAAGCATTAGCAAAGTTTTCTAACATAGATGAATCAGGTCCATTCCAATGAGGGAACAATGATTCTGATTTGGTTAAATTACTAGGTTCTTTTACACCATATGTGTTAAGAAATTTGAAAATTCTATCTGCTAAATTTATATCTTCATGAATGTTTCTTATTTGTTCAGTAAATTCTTTTACTAGTAACTCACCGCACTCATTTTCAATGACATCTATTAAAGGACGAATGTTAATTCGATCTTCTTTATCACAATCATCATATATTCTTTTTTTAAAATCTTTATCGGCAATTTCACTATATGCTGCTTCTTCATTAATGTCTCTTTGGCTCATTTCTTTTTCTCCTTTGAAGGAAACATTTGATCTATTTGCCGGATATAAAACATTTCATTGAATTTCCAAACGATCAATTGTTCTTTAATAAATTCATCTTTTGGATATTTCTTAGAAAGAGTTTCCCAAATCTTTACTTGTTTTTCAGCATCATCAAAATGATTTTTGATATCAACTTCATGATATCCAATAACAATTGATTCGTAATAATTACTATCCTCTTTGAAACGTTTATTTAACCAATATAATACACAAATGATTATTATAATGCTAACTATAGTCCAAACTATTTTGAATATTGTTTCATTTTTCATTTACTTTCTCCTTTATTTAATTACCATAATCAATAGATACTATCTTTCCTTTATACCAACCGAAAGAATCTTGTTTATCTTCTGTAGGAATAATATATTCTTCTTTATTTAAAAAACTAACAACATCAAAGTTTTCATATTGTTCTCGAGTTAAAGATTCAGTTCTTTTCATAACAACTAACCAACCACCAGGAATTGACCAAACAATTGGACATAACTCTGACCAACCAGTTTTTGCCCAGAGTCTTTCCTGCATATTTGCAAGTAGTCCGTTAAGAAACAATCTCCATTCTACTAGAGTTGGGAATTTGAAAGCATATGCCCCAATTAAATATACAACTCTTGTACTTCCATAAAGAATTCTAAAGTTAAACATGATTTGTTTCCTTAACTTTCTTTAGATGAAGAACTCCTTCACCACAAGGGCATGAGTCTCCTTTATATCCACCACTTTCATTACCACAGACATTACATACTAATATAGATTCTGTTTCTTTTATTCTTTTCAATTCTTCAATAGCTTTTTTGCCGGTTTCACATTCAGATTTAAGATTATAAATTATAGATATTAATTCTGCTTTTGTCATTTCTTGAAATGTTTTTATATGTCCAGTCCCTTCTATCATATTTTCTCCTTTAAATGCTTTCTATATTGTTTTCCTGTCCAACCATTTTTACGCATAATTTCATTTCTTGCTTGGCGGGCAGGATTTTTAAGTTGATCTGTCTTTAGTATTGATTTATAAGGATATGGAGGTTCATATTCTATTTCTATAGTATATTGTGATGGATCTTGAATCATTTCACTTTCTCCTCTTCATATTTCTTTAATTGAATTAACATTTCTTTCATTTTAAGTTTAATTTGTTTCTTAGCTTCTTTTATAGCGGCAGGTCTTGTTGTGAACATGTCTGGATTACTCGCTTTTGTAAAGTAGCCTCTATAGTTTTCTTCAACATCTATTTTCATTCCATCTTCTTCTACAAAAAAGTATTTCATTATTTAATCTCCTTTTGAAATTTTAAGAAAATTAATTACCGGCAAGCTCTATAATAAGCTCTTGCCGGTAAAAATTATTCATGGATCTCTTTATAAATCCATTCTATTCTTACTTTACCATAATGTGGTTTCGAATTGTCAATTTTTCTATTAACATAAGATAACCAAATCTTTAAATATCTTCTTTCACCGAATATCATGATTTGACCAACGGTAACTGGAAACCATGCAAACCATCTGTGCCAAACTTTTAAGTCTATTGGCTTACTGATCCATTTCATTTTGATTTCTTTGCCTCACTTTCAGCAAATCTGTCTACACATTTTACTGCATAGACTACCCATTGGTCATCATAGATTATTCGGATGGCTTTTCCTTTTTTGTCACAAGTTGTTGCTTTTTGCATGACCTGTTCATTGGTTAATGGCACATCTTCTTTGTTACAATGTTTCATTAAAGTTATTGTACTAATTCCGATTACTAATAAAGTAATCACGCCTAATATACACATTAAAATTGTAGCCTTTTTTATACTCATTTTACATTTCTCCTTTCAAGAGGATTCACTGTTGCCTATCTCTTTCGAGTTTAGGTGTCAAATCTATTTATATAATTTCTATATAAGATATTTAAATAACAAAATATGGTGAGTCACCGAAGTGACCCACCCATAATATAAATTTATTCCATTGCTTTTGTAATTTTCTTGATAATCATCCAAATAACTAATCCAATGAATACTATTGAGATCAAGCCGATAAAAATAGCTATTATATTCATACCAATAATGATACTGATTATAATTATTCCTGCTATCTTTATATTTTTCTTAGTTTCAAGTTCCATTTTTTCTTATACTTCTCCTTTCAAAGAATTTATTACTATAATAATTTCTATATAAGATATTTAAATAACAAAAAACTAAAAGGCACCTTTCGATGCCCTTTCTCCCTATGAAAGGGATTTATCAGAATAGTTATCATAAACAGAAGTTATAACTTGAATAGTTCCAAGTCCAACACAACTTACAATCATAACAATAACAGGAAGTGTTATCACGATTACTAGTGCAGCTATCCCTATCTTTATTATCTGTTCGTTTGATTCTTTCATACTGACCTCCTTTTGCTAAAAACTTAAATAGGAAACATAATACTTCCATATTTATATATAATAATTTCTATATAAAATGAATGAATAAAAGATTTTACCGGCAAGACCTTAAACTAGATCTTGCCGGTAAATATTTTACATATTTACACATATATACGGTACACAACCTGGGAGTGATGACCACAGTTCTCTTGGAAGTTGAATTTCAGCTAACCCAAGACCCATTCCAATGAGAAGTAATTGTTCCGCTGTTCTTTGTTCTCCCCACTGTTCATTTTTATTATTCATTGGCATGTTAAGAAACGACCATCCACCACCTTTGCTTTTAAAGAAAGTTTCAGGTAACTGGGATAGAAGTTCTTTTACTTCTTCGCGATGAGATTCAAGGCGTTCAGGATGAAATCCAACATTTGTCATTATTCCTTTTACAGGAACATGGTTTAGATCTTTAGGATTTTTTCCTTTGATCTCTTCGGCTTCAAATAAACAGTTCATAAAAATTTTATTAATATTACTCGATGTCAACTCTAACATTTTAAATCTCCTTTCAAGAGGATTCACTGTTGCCTACCATAAGGGTCAGGTGTCGAATCTATTATAATAATTTCTATATAAAATATCTAAATAAAAGAAATATTCGACAAGTAACTTTAACTATTTCTAGTCAAAGCTCTTGCCGATAAAAATCATTTAGACTTATTCTTTTTCTTCTCCAGATCTTTTTCATGTCTGGTTTTCTTTAAATCACTTTTTCTTTCAGGTTTTATTTTATCCCATTTTAATTTCTTTGTCATTTAGTTAATCTCCTTTCAATTAGATTATTATAATAATTTCTATATAAGATATTCAAATAACAAAATCCTTAGCTCTTGCCGATAAAAATTTTGAAAATAAAAATTTGACCAACCTTTATTTAAAGAGGGGGTAATCTACCCTCTATCAACTTATTAACCAGTTGATAGGTTGTTTGTTAATTTATTTTATCGAAGTCTCAACATTGACTTCTAATTCATTTATTTTTATTTAAGGATTGAATAATCCTCTAGTCATCATAAGTTGATGACATACTTTTTCAGATTTAAACAAGTTCTGAGTCTTATATTCTTTTATAGAGGAATAATCTCTTTTCTTATTTTTAAAGATGTTAAGAGCATCTTTTTCAAATGAAACGCATTTAATACGTTGTTCTTTTTAATTTAAGATGAACACATCTCTAGTTACCATAAGGTGGTAACCTCCTTCTAATTTTATGTCTTTAGTTGACATGTCCTATTTATTCGAGTGGACAAAACTCTAGATTATGAATATATTTATGAAGATATTGAAGGTGGTGGTAATTATTATACTTTAATAATTTCTATATGAAAAGCTTGAATACAAGAAATTACCGGCAAGATCTTAAACTAGATCCTACCGGTAAATCATTCAATTTAATTACAATGTTTCCGAGATTGATTACTTAGATATAACTTTTTCATTAATGGGAGTGATCGATTAAAGTAATCATCTCTCATTTGTGTTACTTCCTTTTGGGTTTTACCTGAACTGCCAGGATTTAGAGTTTGTAGAAAGTTTATAGCAGCCTGGCCACCCGTACCGATGCGTAAAGCAGTTTTCATTTTTGTTATTTCTTCAACTTCTTCACGAGTTTTTGCACAGGATCTTTTATCATCATAGTAGGCTTCAAATATAGTCAACCATCCGACACCAACTGCAGCTTGAGAAACACGTCCCGTTTTAAAATCTTCAATGATTACTTGTAATATTGTGGCTTCGAATTCTACAGGATGTTCATTAAGAGTTCTATAAAATATGTCTACTAATTGTTTTTCTCCACCCTTATTTATAAGAGTGTCTGCTGCACAAACTACATTTGCTGATAGAAACATCAAAACTATTAACATAATAACTGATAATATTTTTTTCATTTTTAAATCTCCTTTCAAGAGGATTCACTGTTGCCTGCCATAAGGGTCAGGTGTCGAATCTATTATAATAATTTCTATATGAGATAATTAAATAACAAAAAACTTAAAGGCACCTAAGTGCCTTTCTCTTTCTTTAGAAGTAGTTTGACAACTATTTCTAAAGTATCTGCAATCTCTGCCTCTGTTGGAGGTTCAGGATCAGCCCATGGCGCACCAGGTCCTGTTTGATTGCCAATTTTACATCTTAATAGAAAGAATTCTAATTTCTTTTTATCTTGTTTTGTCATTTCTCTTTTAATCTCCTTTCAGTTAGATTATTATAATAATTTCTATATGAGATAATTAAATAACAAAAAATCGTCACCTAAGTGACGAGTCCTCTCAACCGTCGTTAAGAGCGCAGATCATTTTTAAATCTTCTGCAGAAGATTGTACCAGAGTTGTCTGCTCCTACCCTAGTATACTTTAATAATTTCTATATGAAATCTTTAAATATCATAAAATAAGCTCTTGCCGATACAACTTAGTATATTTATAAATTCAAGATAGTTTAACAAAAAATATGAGAACCCTTTATAATATTTCCTAAACATGAATTTTCCTAACTATATTATATGCCCGAAATATAGCATAAAATTCATCCACTTATCTTTCAAAGCAGTTTTAATTTTTAATCTTTAACAGACTCTAAACTAGATACATGTAATTGAAATCTTTATTTAAGGTTATTACAAACAAACAAAAAAGTAACACTCGAGGCTATAGTCTGTAGCCTGTATTAAAAAAGAAGAAATTAAAGGAAGATAGGAGGAAAATAACACACTATGGTGTACCAACAAAAGCTAGTTGCCGTTATAAAATATAATGGTAAGATCTTAAGGGAAAAGGACAATAGTTTAGTTTATTTACCGTTCAATTCAGAATACGAAATACTAATTAAGAATCTTGAATCAAGAGATTGTGTAGTAAATATTTCCATTGACGGACAAGATGTATTAGATAAGCAACAACTAATTGTTAGAGCTAATTCCAGTTGTTCACTAGAAGGTTTCTTGAAAGATAATAAAGTCACTAACAGATTTAAGTTTATCCAAAAGACCAGTAAGATTCAGGACTACAGAGGTGATAAAATAGATGATGGCATAATCAGAATCGAATATAGATTCGTTAAGCTTAATCAAAATATTGTATCCATTAATCATACACAAATTAATACTTATGAAACTGTTTGGTTTCATCCGTACTGGTGTGAGTGTTACCGATGTAGAACAAGCAGAATTAATTTACAAAATCCTCATTATTGTGTAACGAATTTAGTTGTGCACTCTGGAGTAGGTAGTGGTGGAGCGACATATGGTACTAGTGGTAATATATCATTAGATTCTATAAACAGTTCTTCTCAACCTAATAATGTCAGTAGTGCATATAATACTAATTCGAATATAGACAATACTAAAGGAGAAGTTAAAACTAATTCTGTAAGTTTAAATGCTTTTATGCCTCAAGAAGATATTATTAATCAAGATGAAGGTATAACAGTTAAAGGCTCTGAATCGAATCAAAAATTGGAAAGTAGTCAGGTGTCGCCACTAGAGGATAATGCTTATACGATAGTCCTCAAACTCAGTGGTTACAATCAAACGAACCAACCAGTTGAGAAACCACTTCTAGTGAAGTCTAAATTAAAATGTTCAAGCTGTGGACGACAATCTAAGTCAAGTACGAAGTATTGTCCAGAGTGTGGAACGTTTTTAAGTTAAAGAAAGAATTAGCTTAATCAAAGATCAGTGGATGAATTTTTCATAATTTATTTTATATTCATCAATAATAGAATTATCTCTTATGATTTTTCTAGAGGAAGTAAAATCATCAGCTCATAGTTTCCCGTTGGGAAAATTGTAAGAGTTAGATTTAAAACAAATAAGGAAATAAATACAAATGGAAAATAAAGAAACTTATATGAATTTAGATGATATAGACAAAATATTATCGGACTATAGAGCTAAAAAAATTCATTTAAAAGAAGTTCTAGAGTATTTTCAAGTTGAGTTCTTTCACAACTGGATTTATAGCGAATGTTCGGACGATCTGATAAAAATGGTAACAGTTGAAGAAGCTTCTATCTATTGTTTGTTAAATTATCGAGATCAGCTCACTCCATTGTTGACGTATCCAGAGCTTGCCGTATGGAAACAGTTGAATGATTACGTTGAAGTACTATATCATAAAGATAAATATAATCACGAGACATGCAATTTTGAAATACCAGATGAAGAAATGTTTAGAGTATCTAATATTGACTGGGATACATATGATCTCCATCTTAGACCTATTCCTGTAACTTCAAGAATATTAAGAGCTTACAAAATAGTAGATGGTTATTTTTTTATAAATCCTCCACAAGAAGAAATTGATTATATAGTAATAACAGATAAATTATTAAATGTTCTAAACAATAAAATATTTAAAGATGGGGCGCTAGAACAATGGACATAGATGGTTTAATTCTTTTTAATGAAACAGTTGTTGAACGATTATTTGATATTTTTGGAGAAGATTTTCAGCTGAAAAACTCATATAAAAACACACCGGAATTTGAAAATTATATGGTGTCTCTTTTAAAAAAGAACGGTATTACGTTAACTTTTATTAAGATGACAGATCAGCGGCAAATCAGTGGGGAATACAAATCTTGGACAAACGAGATCGAAATAAAATTGCCGAAAAATGGCTTTAATTTACAAGAAGTTATGTCTGTTATTTTTCATGAGTTTGCACATTATATTAAAGAAACAAAAGTTCCAGGAAGATTTAATCCAACACAACATAGTCTTGGAACTTATTCGTCTCCTGTTGATCCTAGATATCTTAATAATCAATATGGTATATATGGATTATTCTTAGAGAAATCAAATTCTGCTCTTTTAATGAGTAACATGTTGAAATATTGGACTCAAACACATGAGAGATCAAATATAGCATTTTCGATCGCATATGATATATATGACAATACTAAACCTTTTAAAAGTGATACAATCGATCAATCTATAAACTATTTTCAAGAAATTTGGAAGAAATATCATGAAACTGGAGATCACAAAGATATTGATAAATGTATAAATAATCTTAATCTCCATTCTGGAACTTTAATTCTTCTTGCTATTGTCCTTTATCGGCAAGAGCTCTTTGCTAAACGAGAATTGAGTCGGGAATTGATTATTAATATTCCAAGAACTATTGAATTGACTAAGAAATACTATAAACGAATTGGTGGAATTTTAAGTAATGATAAAAATTCAAGAATTCGATTCAGAGTTTAATGTAAAAAGGAGGTAAAATTTGTGACTTCTAAATTTATTCCGTCGCAAAACAGATATTTTGATCCATATCATCAAAGATTAAATTCGGGAACATCAGGAACAAGTGGGTTACAACCAATCAATACATCATATCCTCAGAAATATCTTTCGAGAGTTTCTAATCAACAATTATTAAAAGCAGTTGGGGATAACTTGGTTCTAAATGGTTTAGAACTAACGACATCGTTTGTTGGTCCAACAGCATATATTACTTTGTCACTCGGTAAATTGATTGCTGACTATACAGTTATTGAATTACCGTCCCCAAGTAATCTTGATTTTAATGTAAGTGCGTATGGAGATACACCAAATACAAATTCACGATTAGTTGTTTTTAGTAATTTTCAGTATCTTGAAACACCAGATGCAGATACTCAAACAAGTTTAGTTTTAACAGTCTATCATGTTAATTCAACAGGATTAACAATATCTGGCAATCCAGGATTTAATGCAACAAGAAATAAATTATTATTAGCTATTATCGATTTTACTAAAGTTGGATCGAATATTACAAATATATCTAAATCTGTATCAACAAGTTTGAGTATTCTTGGTACAACTTATTATTTAGGAGGGTCGAATAATTCAGTTATGGCTGAATTTTTTGCAGCTGAACTTGGAACCGCTGGAACTTCTGGAACCGCTGGAACTTCCGCAACATCCGGGACATCAAATTTTGGGACACCAGGAACATCTGGAACATCAAATACTGGTACTGCTGGAACCTCTGGTGAATCTGGAACATCAGGTACAACAGCGACTGCTGGGACTTCGGGTACATCTATTACTATTGAATCTGGTAGTTCTGGATCTTCAGGAACTTCTGGAATACATAGTACTGCTTCAGGAACTTCTGGAATAGATGCTGATGGATTACCAACAGATGATATGATTGAACCAATATTTTTAAGTAGTAGTTTATAATTATAGAAGGAGGTATATACGTGGCTTCGAGCATAACACCCACACAAGTTAGATACAATGATCCATATCAGAATCAAATATTTAGCTATAATACAGTTGATTCTAAAGTATATTTATCTAGCGAATCAAATAAAGTATTAAAAGCAATAGGTAATAATTTTGTTTTAAAAGGACTTACAGTTGGAAATCCAACTATAGATGCAACACAACAATTTATAAGTGTTGCAGTACAACCTGGATTAGCAATTCAAAGCAATACAGTTGTTGAAATTCTTGATATTTCAAATTTAAATATGAATGTATATACATTGACAGATACAGGCCACAATGGTAGTCATTTGGCTGTATTTTTAAATTATGAATATTTGTCATCAATGGAAGAAAATCAAGCAGCTATTGAATTATATCATATAGATTCTTCTGGATTAATTATAACTCCAGATTTTAATTCATCGAGATGTTTAATTTTACTTGGAGTTGTTAATTTTACAAAAGATGCGATAACATCATTAATAACATCCGCTATTAAAAATACTTCACCAACTTTATCTGTAAATGGTAATACATTATATAGTGGTGGATTAGATCCGGCAAATGTCAATATTGCGTCATTATCTGGAGGAAATACAGGTACATCTGGAACTTCAGGAACATCTGGATTAGGAACATCTGGAACTTCTGGAGTAGGAATATCTGGAACATCTGGAACATCACCTTCTTCTGGAACATCTGGAACATCTGGTAGTTCAGGATTAGTACCAGGCACATCTGGCACATCTGGAACATCATTATTGACAGCAGAAACGTCTGGAACAAGTGGATCTTCTGGAACATCTGGTGAATCTGGTACAAGTGGTTCTTCTGGAACATCTGGAAGTACATCTCTTGAGTCAAAAGACTATTTGGCTAAACTTAATTTTTTGTGTTCTTAATTTAAAATATTTTTAAAAGGAGTATATAAAAATGGCAACCGCAAACAAAATTTTAGGACAAAGTAAGCCCGCATCAACTACACCAACTACATTATATACAGCTAGTGCTCAGGCTAATGTAAATCTTTTTGCCGCAAATCAACACGCAACTATTCCAGAAGCAATTAGAATAGCAATTACTAAATCTGGACAAGTTCTTGCCGATAAAGATTATATCGCATATGGTATGAATCTTGCCGCAGCAGCTACATTAAATCTTACAGGAATTGCTCTTTCAACTGGAGATTTTATAACAGTATATTCAACAAATGGAACTGTTTCTTTTAATGCAACCGGTATTGAAATAAGTTAAATTAATATATAATAAATAAGGGAGTTAAAAATATGCAAAGACTATTTACCGGACAATCATCACAAGGGGGTCCTGAAATTCTTCCTACACTGCCCGCTTGGCAAGCATCAGACATGGGTAGAATTGTATATGTTATAGATGCAAACAAATATTATAATGCAACAAATTCTTGTTGGGCTGAGGTTGGTTCATCGTCTGCTGTTGAAGCACAAGATTCCGGCCATATTTTATTAGTAAACGATGCTGGAAAAACATTTACATGTAATTCAACAACAACGCAAACGTTTACTTTACCAAGTGTTGGAGTTTCAGATGTTGGAATAGAATTTTCTTTTATGAAACTTGGTGTTGGAGGCTTAGTTATTCAGGCTGCTGATAGTGATACAATAGAGGACAGTGGTGAAGGATTAACAATTTACTGTGAAGATACAGATAAAGCCTCAATAGGATTAAAATTAGCCACATCCACACAATGGATGATTAAATATGGTGCAACAGGGATATGGACAACAACTACTTAATTAAAGGAAGGAATCGTATATGGCTAATAAACTTAGATATCCATCAGCAATAAATGCTGGTACAGGAAAATTAGTAACTGCTGATGATAGTAGTTTAGATGTTAATTCGTTTGCAAGAATGCAAGTTTTATTAAATAAAAGTGTTAATGCTGGTAGTTTAGCTAGTTCCGGAGTAGTAAGTACTTATAGTTTGGTTTACACAGCTGCAGCTGCATATGTGGGTGGTGTTTTAGCACCAAATGGGGATATTCATTTTGTTCCTGTAGTAGCTAACAGAGGTCAGAAGATTTCTTCCTCTGGAGTTGTGAGTACGTATAGTTTAGTTTATACCGCTTCTGGAGCTTATGTTGGTGGTGTACTAGCACCAAATGGTGATATTCATTTTATTCCTTTAAATGTAATAGGTCAGAAGATTAGTTCCTCTGGAGTGGTTTCCACATATAGTTTGGTTTACACAGCTGCAGACGCATATATTGGTGGTGTCCTAGCTCCAAATGGTGATATTCACTTTATTCCATGTAGTGCAGCTAGAGGGCAAAAAATATCTTCATCAGGTGTTGTAAGTACTTATAGTTTGGTTTACACAGCTGCAAACGCATATGAGGGGGGTGTTTTAGCACCAAATGGTGATATTCATTTTGTTCCCAGAAGTGGTAACTGTGGTCAAAAAATAAGTTCTTCTGGAGTAGTGAGTACATATAGTTTAGTATATACTACTTCTGATGCTTATAATGGTGGTGTACTAGTACCAAATGGCGATATTCATTTTGTTCCTGGATCAGCTAACAGAGGACAAAAGATTTCAGCAGCTGGTATAGTGAGTACATATAGTTTAATTTATACAAATAGTTCCGGAGCTTATGCTGGTGGTGTACTAGCACCAAATGGTGATATTCATTTTATTAAGAATTCTGCAGACAGAGGTCAGAAGATTTCTTCCTCTGGAGTTGTGAGTACATATAGTTTAATTTATACTGCTTCAGGGTCTTATGCTGGTGGTGTCTTAACTCCAAACGGGGACATTCATTTTATTTCATATACTGCAAACTGTGGTCAAAAAATATCAACTAATCCAGCAATTCCATTTTCACAGGCAGTTTGTATGTCACCATTTTTTAATAAATTTTAAATATAGGAAATATATACTATGATAGGAAACTTACTAACTAATTCAGATTTTGAAACATGGAGTGATGGTTCGACATGTACTGGTTGGACTGTAGCTTTTGGAGGAACATTAGCTAGAGAAGCAACTATTAAATATTCAGGAACATACTCTGCTAAAATTACTAGATCTGGATCGGATAGCTGGTTGTTTCAAGATATCCAAAATTTTTTTAATAGAAATATAAATTATTGGAAAGGGAAAACTTTTAGGTTCGGTTGTTGGATTTACGCTACAGTTTCTAATACAGCATCTATAGTTGTATGGGATGGCGTTTCTGTTTTAGGAGGAACACCATTTCATTCTGGAACAACTGGATGGGAATACCTAATATTTCCCTGTACGATAAGTAACAATGCAAATACGGTAATGTTTGTATGTGCAACATTGAATAACAATACTGATGTATATTTTGACTCATCAACCGCAGAAGAAATTAGACCTAGATCCTATCACATATTTGGTGCAGATGCAGGTCCTGGAACTCTTCCTAACAATGATGATAGTAGTATTAGTTCAAATTCTTGGCGTGAAATGCAGGTTATGATTAACAAGAGTGTTCAAGCTGGGAGTTTATTTACTAATGGAATAGTAAGTACATATAGTTTGGTTTATACTGGTTCATATACCTACCATGGAGGTGTACTTGCATCTAATGGGGATATTCATTTTTGTCCTTTACAAGCAAATAAAGGACAAAAGATTAGTGCATTAGGAGAAGTGAGTACTTACAGTTTAGTTTATACAAATTCTTCTGGAGCCCATAGTGGAGGTGTTCTTGCACCAAATGGAGATATTCATTTTGTTCCAAGAAGTGGTAACTGTGGACAAAAGATTAGTGCTTCGGGAGTAGTGAGTACATATAGCTTAGTTTATACTACTTCTGATGCTTATAATGGTGGAGTCATAGCTCCAAATGGTGACATTCATTTTGTTCCTTTGAACGCTGATAGAGGCCAAAAAATCAGTTCTTCAGCTGTGGTAAGCACATATAGCTTAGTTTATACTACTTCTAATGATGCACATTATAACGGTGTCTTAGCTCCGAACGGGGACATTCATTTTGTACCTTGGTGTGGTTCTGTGGGTCAAAAGATTAGTGCATTAGGAGTAGTGAGTACTTACAGTTTAGTTTATACAAATTCTTCTGGAGCCTATATAAGTGGTGTGTTAGCACCGAATGGGGATATTCATTTTATTCCTTATGGGGCAAAATGTGGTCAGAAGATTAGTGCTTCTGGAGTAGTTAGCACTTATAGTTTAGTTTATACCACCAGTACATACCATGGTGGGGTTCTAGATCCAAATGGTAACGTTCATTTTGTTCCTCGTGGGGCTACGGTAGGACAGAAGATAAATTTAGCTGGAGTAGTTAGCACTTATAGTTTGGTTTACACTGCTGCGGAAAAACATGTTGGTGGCATTTTAGCACCGAATGGTGATATTCATTTTGTTCCATGTAATGCTAATTGTGGACAAAAAATCGCAACAAACTCAGCTATACCATTTTCACAAGCTGTTTGTTGCTCACCATTTTTTAATAAACACTAAATAGGAGTAATAATTATGGCAGATAAATCACAATATGTTTACGGTGCAGATGCAAGCCAAGGAACTCTACCGTGTAATGATAATAATAATATTAGTTTAAATACTTGGCGTAGATTAAAAGTAATGTTAAATAAGAGTGTTCAAGCTGGAAGTTTATTTACTAATCCAATAATAAGTACATATAGTTTAGTTTACACAGTTGCCAATGGTATTTCATCGGGGGGTGTTCTTGCACCTAATGGAGATATTTATTTTGTTCCAATTTATTCAAATTGTGGACAAAAGATTGATAGTTCTGGTGTTGTAAGTACATATAGTCTTGTTTATACAACATCTGCAGCTTATCAAGGTGGTGTTTTAGCACCCAATGGTGATATTCATTTTATTAATTTTTCTGCAAATAAAGGACAAAAGATCAGTTCTGCTGGAGTAGTGAGTACTTATAGTTTAGTTTATACTGTGGCAGAGGCGTATAATGGTGGAGTACTAGCTCCAAATGGGGATATTCATTTTGTTCCTCGTAAGGCAGATAGAGGTCAAAAGATTAGTGTAGCAGGAGTAGTTAGTACTTATAGTTTAGTTTATACTAATTCTAGTGGGGCTTATCAGGGTGGGGTTCTTGCTCCAAATGGGGATATTAATTTTATTCCATGCAATGCTGATAGAGGACAAAAGATTTCCGCAGCTGGTATAGTGAGTACATATAGTTTAATTTATACAAATAGTTCCGGAGCTTATACTGGTGGAGTGTTAGCACCCAATGGGGACATTCATTTTATTCCACTTAATGCAAATTGTGGTCAGAAAATCAATTCTTCTGGTGTTGTAAGTACATATAGTTTAGTTTATACTGTTGCAGCTGCATATGCTGGTGGTGTTTTAGCTCCCAATGGTGATATTCATTTTGTTCCATATAGAGCTGATAGAGGACAAAATATTAGTACATCTGGAGTAGTTAGTACTTATAGTTTAGTTTACACTAGAACTGATGCTGGTGCATACCAAGGTGGAGTTTTAGATTCCAAAGGGGATATCTATTTTGTTCCATTAAATGCAAACTGTGGACAAAAAATCTCGACGAATCCAGCTATACCATTTTCACAAGCTGTTTGTATGTCACCATTTTTTAATAAATAAAAATCAAAAAGAAAAGGAAATGAAAGAAAAATGTATTCAAAAGAAAAGATCTTTGAAGTATTTGATGAAATTAAAAATAATTCTAAAACTGTATTGCCTTATGTTGTTATTCTACAACCAAGGCGAGATTTAGAAGAATTACCAGCACAGAATTTTGAAACAGGTCACAATTTAGTATGTAACGTAGATGTTAGTGGGTACTCATATGAATTTGCTAACATTGGCGGAGAAGTTGTTGACGTTGCAAGAAATTATTTGTTTGAGGTAGCATTAAATAGCGGTGCAAAATATGCATTGTGTATTGGAGAAGATACAGTTATTCCTTATGATGGATTTTTAAAACTACATGAAACAGCAGAGAAGAATCCAGGGTGTATGGTTGTTGGTGTTTATTATATGAAGAACTCATCTCCTATGATTCATCAATTAACTAAAGATAAACAGGTTATTGTTCCTAATGTAGATCCTGGACAAGTATTTGAAATATGTAGTTGTGGATTGGATTGTGCTTTAATTCCAATTGAAATGTTGAAAACAATTAAAGATGATGATCCAGAGATTCCATTTTGTTGTATTTGCAGTCAGCCTAACATGATGTTTATTGGCGAAGATAATTTCTTTATTCATAGATTAAATAAATTAGGATTTAAAATATTAGTAAACACAGATGTTCAAGCGTTGCATGTCGATTTGTTAAGCGGCAAGTATACTGCCCACCCATCTGTTGATTTGAATAAGTATGAAACAAATATTCCTATTACTGTTCCATTTAGTAATATCGATAGAAAATATCTTGAAGAAAGATGGACAAGAAGATTACCACATCAACAAGATAAAACATTGAATGGAATGGATGAACCAAAAAGAGATTTAGTAGTGGATTTTACACCAGAAACAGAAGAGAGAGTAGTAAGATGTTTAATGTCTACACAATGTTCTCAAAATTATTATGAGGTATCGAGATTATGTGAAAGATTGAATACTCTTAAGCCAAAGGTTATATTAGAAATTGGTGTAGAATACGGTGGGACGATGGCTATTTGGTCTGAGTTTGCTGCTGATGATGCTTTATATGTAGGAGTAGATATAGATGTTCATATTTTAAAGAATAAATTTAAGAGTAAGAATCAGACATTTAAATTTATTATCGGCGATACGAGATTGGATAAGACATTTGACAAAGTTAAAGAAGCTCTTGCCGGTAGAGAAATTGATTTCTTATTTATAGATGGTGGACATCATTATGATGAAGTTAAAAATGATTATGATCGTTTCTCACCATTAGTTAGAAAAGGTGGAATAATTGCTTTACATGATATTCATACAAATTTACTTTGGGAATATCATAAAGAAGTTAATCAATTTTGGAATGAATTAAAAGAAACTGGTATTAAAACTGAAGAATTTATTAATATTGGCGGCAAAGTTCAATATGGTATAGGGATGATCAATGTTCCAGAATAATTCTTTATTAGCTTGTATAGCTTTTTATTATTCATCTAAGAATTTAATTACTCTTAACAAAGTAGTCGATACTTTTATTAATGAATATGATATTCCAGTAAAAATTATCATTGATACAAATAATCATGCCATTGATCATTGGAATAATTCTAATGTTGAAGTGGTTGTTCATGCTGATCTAAAACATCCATTTCATTTGACCTGGATGCATAGACAACATATATTAGATAACATAAATAACTATAATAATTTTATGTATCTTGAACATGATATGTATGTTCCGTTTGATAATTATCTAAACTATCTGGAAAATTTTAAGATACTATTCCCAGCGTGTGTTCCGTCTTTTATTAGAATAGAAGAACTTGATAATATTAAATATGTAGTGGATGTGATAAATAAACAAGAGTTTATAGAATATTATATAGAAGATAAGAAGTTTGTAAACTTAACAGAACCTTATCATGCATTTTGGATTATGCCGCAACACGAACTACTAAGTACATTAAAACCTAACTTTGTTAGAGTAAGTACTATAAGAGAAGAAGCGGCATATTATCCAATGCAAGATTTACAAAAGATGTCACTAATAGAAATTAATAATAAAAGTATTAGTGAAAAATGCTATTCTTATCATTTAACTAATAATTATGTTGAATTAAAAAATTCACCTTTTGCAAAAATTAAAGTTAATGAAATATTTTTATAAATAAACAATGAATCAAGGAGAAGAAAATATGTACTTTAAATTAAATACACCACAGAAAGACAAATATACAGACATGGGTATGATCAATATCTCAGCACAATTTTATCTTGAAGAAGGAGATGAAGGCTGGGAAAAATATCAGGCAGAACACCATGTGATAGTTCCTATATTTCCAGAAGAAGGTTATCCACGACAGAAAGAATTACAAACCGAGCAAGAAGCTCAAATGATTTCTGGTGATAAAGAAACTCAAGGTGATGAAAGAATTGCTTACGATAAATGGGTTGCCGGATTACCAACAGAAGAAAGAGATAACCCTTTTTGTAATCATGCGATTCAATTTGAACATGACGCAACCGAAGAAGAAATCCTTTGGTGCTTTGAGTGGGCAATGGCATTAACTCATCACAATTATCTACAAGATGATTTACATTGCGAGAAGGGAACGACAGCAAAGGTAGTTAATCAGGATATTGGGTATCTTGACCGAAGATTAAGATATTTTTTAACATCATGGATGATTGCTGAAGAGAAACAAAAAAATCCTGAAATCTCAACAGATGAGGCCATTATGAGTGTCGTGCATAAAACTTGGGAAGAAAAAAATAGGCAAATTATGAGTGAATATTTTAGCACACAACTTCAAAAGATTGAAAAAAGTACAATTAAAGTAGAAGAATTAAAAGAAATTGATTTTACAGCGGTTGAAACTATTGCGAGTTATAATATAAGGAGATAATATGGCTATTGATATTGGTGATGCAGTTGTAAATGGTGACAGTCAAGGTGTCACAGGAGCCACAAGAATCACTGATGCTACCCCAGCTACAGGACATGGGATACTAACATCTTTTAGCCTATGGATGTCAACTGCTGGAACTGGCGTTAAAATGGGGACGTTCTCAAGTGATGGCTCCGCCAAATTTACATATAATGATCATGTAACACTTGGCAGTGTTACTGCTGGTAGCAAACAGACATGGACAGGGGACACTTGTGAAGTTGATACTAATGATGTTCTTGGATGGTATTCTGATGTGGGTGCTGTAGAAAGACATTCAGCAGGAACAAACGGAATTTATCATGTTTCTGGAGATCAATTTTCATCTGGTCAAAAAACTTTCACAGTACAAGATCCTTCCGGTTATTTAATGATTCATGCCACTGGAACAAATGCTCCAGACGCTCCTACTTCTGTTTCCGCAACAGATAATCTTACAACTAAGGTTACAATTACTTGGACGGCTGGTACAGGTGAAACAGGCGGACATAGGGTCTATCGTGATGGTGTAGATATATCGGGTGTAGTCGCACATGGAACAGCAACTTATGATGATACTACTTCAGTCGTAAATATTTCCTACGCTTACACAGTAAAAGCTATTAACGCCAGTGGATTGAGTTATGATAGTTCAAGTAACACAGGTGTAAAAGTAACAGCACTTCCAGAAATAGATTACTTTGAAGGCTGCGACACGGATGCTCATGCACAGGCACTTTACGTTTCAAGTGGGGCAACACAACTTCAATCGTATTCAGAAGGAACAATCAAGACACAGGGTAGTTACGCTCTAAAGGGAGTGACAACTGCGGCAGCATTGTCAGTAGGATATACTACGGTCGGAGGTTCTAGCTTTACAACTGCGGCAAACACTGTGGTGGTTGATAATACCCCATCAAACAATGTTGGTATTTTAACAAGTTTCACAGCCAATTTTCACGCTAGTGGAACTGGGCTGAAAGCTGGTACTTTCATTAAGGGCTCTACAACTGTTTGGACGTATCGGGACGGCGAAGCTTGTGGAGATGGGACATTCGCCATAGGTTCAAATACATGGACAGGTTTAAATATCAATTGTGTATTAAATGATTGCATAGGCGCGTATTACACAACAGGAACATGGCACGGCACAACAGCAGTTGGTAACTACGCCAGAAAAGCCGGTGACTATTTTGGGGCTGGAGAAACTTCTGGCTATACGACAAGTGGCTATACTCTTAGCGCATACGCAACAGGCTATTCGACAGACTCCCTAAACAAAACCCTAACAAGAACACTCGCGGTTAATCTTGACTTATCGGGAAAATCAACACTGAAATATGACATTCGGTCTAATAGAACAGGGAGTAATATTAAGATTGGGCTACACGACACTGGCGGGACAACATCCGAACACACAGCAAATATTTCAAGTGCTAATACTTTTGAAACACAGACTTGGAATATAAGTGCAATTGCAGACGCTAATAAGAATGCGATCGATTCTATTATTATTACTATAGTGAATGCAGATGCAGATAATACTTTTTACTTAGATAATTTTTTCCAACTCAATTCTGTACCAAGCTTAACAACCGCAGGAGTTTCTGATGCATCCAGTTCTGGATTTACAGCTAATGGTACTATAACAAGCACTGGAGATATAAATCCAACAGTTCGTGGATTCTGTTATATGGTTGGATCATCTGGTGACCCAACATTAGCTAATAATGAAGTTCATGATGATGGGGATTATAGTGTAGGATCTTATTCGAAAGCTATTACAGGATTAGATTTAATTGATAACTATAGAGTTAGAGCGTACGCTACCAATACAGTTGGAACTGGGTATGGTCAAACTATTACTGTTTCAAAGACTAGTAAAACACAATTTAATTATGGTGCAGATGTAGGTACAGGTAAATTATCTAATTGTGACGATAGTACAATAGGAACAAACACTTGGCGTGAAATGCAAGTGATGTTGAACAAGAGTGTAAGAGGTGGTAGTTTAAGTAGTAATGGAATAGTAAGTACTTATAGTTTAGTCTATACTGTCGATGCCGCATATTCTGGGGGAGTTTTAACACCTAATGGTGATATTCATTTTATTCCTCGTTATGCTAACAGAGGACAGAAGATTTCTTCCTCTGGAGTTGTGAGTACTTATAGTTTGGTTAAGACAGCTGCTAATGCTTACAATGGTGGTGTTCTTGCACCAAATGGAGATATTCATTTTATTCCTCGTTATGTCAATATAGGACAGAAGATTAATATCTCTGGAGTTGTGAGCACGTATAGTTTAGTTTATACAGCAGACGATGCATATCGAGGTGGTGTTCTTGCACCAAATGGTGATATTCATATGATTCCATTTATTGCAAACTGTGGTCAAAAGATTAGTTCTGCAGGAGTTGTGAGTACTTATAGTTTGGTTTATACTTATTCAAGTGGTGCTTATCAAGGTGGAGTACTTGCACCTAATGGTGATATTCATTTTATTCCTAGTTCTGCTAACTGTGGTCAGAAGATTAGTTTTGCAGGAGTAGTTTCTACTTATAGTTTAGTTTACACTAATTCTTCTTATAATGGTGGTGTTCTTGCTCCTAATGGGGACATTCATTTTGTTCCATGGTATACCAACAGAGGTCAGAAAATTTCAGCAGCTGGTGTAGTGAGTACTTATAGTTTAATTTATACAGTAGACGATGCATATCGAGGTGGTGTTCTTGCTCCTAATGGTGATATTCATTTTATTCCAGCTGTTGCTAATATAGGACAAAAAGTTAGTGCAGCGGGAGTAGTGAGTACTTATAGTTTGATTTATACCAATGGTTTAAATGCTTATCAAGGTGGAGTTTTAGCACCAGATGGAAATATTCATATGATTTCATGTGGTACAAACTGTGGACAGAAAATCTCGACGAATCCAGCAATTCCATTCACACAGGCAGTTTGCATGTCACCATTTTTTAATAAATATTAAAGGAGGTTTTTAAATGAGTTTAACTATAACAGGAATTCAGACAGTCGGAGATAGATGTCTACTATTTATTGACATTGATTACAAAGGTCAGATTTATAAATGGACGGATTGGGATTTAAGTTTTGAACAAGTAGCTGCTAAAGAGAAAACATATACTGATTATATTGATTATAAAGAACTCGAGTGGGAGGAATTAACTCCTAAGACACGAACAATTACTGATCCCATGAGAGGTGAACCAATAACAATTCCTATAAATAAGGAAGAAATAGTTTGTCCTCCACCAGATTATGTTGCATTAAGAAAAGCTGAATATCCTAATATTGCAGAATATGTAGATAGTGTAGTAAAAGGTGATGAAGCACAGGCCAATGCATATATTGCTGCTTGTCTTGCAGTTAAGGCAAAGTATCCTAAATCTTATACTTAAATAATTTTAAATTAAACACCGGCAAGAGTCTATTAAAATAAGCTCTTGCCGGTGTTTATGAACAAGAAAATAAAAATAGGAAATATATAAAACATGCTAAATACAATAATTGGTGAACATTCATATGTTGAAAGAGGATTTAGAATTCTTTGGAATAAACCGGATACTTTAGGTAATAATATTAATCCAAAATTAGTTATAGGTAAGTATTGTTCTATTGCTGAAAATTTAACAGTTTATTTAGGTGGCAATCACCCAATGAATTATATGACAACATCATCACTACATTTTAGATTATTAAAAGATTCTAATGTATCTTGGAGAGAACATTTATCTTCTGGAGATGTTGTTATTGGTAATGATGTTTGGATTGGTGACAATGTAGTAATAATGTCAGGAAGTACGATTAATGATGGAGCAGTTATTGGAGCGTATTCCGTAGTAAGATCGACAATTTTGCCGTATTCCATAAATTTTGGAAATCCGGCTAGATATATAAGAAAGAGATTTTCATACGATATTGAAACAAAATTAATTGAAATGCAATGGTGGGATTGGAATATAGATAAAATTAAAGAATCTGTTCATTTATTAGAATCTGAAGATATTAATGGATTGTATGATTATTATTTAAAGAATATAAAAGTTTAGCGGCAAGATCTAGTTAAAGAAATAATAAAAAGGAAATACAAAAATGGAAATATTTGATCTAAATAAAATGTTTTTACTAAATGAAACTCTAGTTGAAAAACTATTTGATTTATTTGATGATGATTTTCAAATAAAAAACGACAAAGGATTTTCAAATGAGTTAGAGAATCAATTAAAACAGATATGTAAAAATGAAGGGATTGATATAGAATTTAAATATGTTGATGGATCAAGAATTGGTGGTCATTATTATTCAAAATCTAAATTAATTGTTGTTGAAATTCCGAAACAAAAAGAATCAATTTTAACAAATAAGATATTAGATATTGTTTTCCATGAATATGCTCATCATCTTATTGAATTAGCAAAACCTAATAAATTTAATCCAACCAAAGATAATAAAGATATTATTAATTATAAGGAACAAATATCTGAAAATCTTAAAGAAACTTTAGAAAATATGATAAAAAATATTGAGTATTTTACTCAATCTGCAGAAAAATCAAATGTTGCTTTTACACTTGCATATGGATTGTATATTAATAATTCTTTTAAAGCAACACTTATTAAGGATCTTGCTTATGCTCATGCTTATGAATGGGAAAAAGATTATGATAATCATAAAGCATTAAATAATTATATGCAACAGCTTGGACAGATGGCCGGATCACAATTATATTTTCGATTAATTGTTTATGTCGTTGAACTTTCTAAATATAAATCAAATAAAGATGCTCAAAAAGCTATTAAGAAATTGTCTGTTCTTTTTACTCTTGTTGATAAATATTATAAACGAATTGCAGGTCTTTTAAGGAACAATAAAACATATGTTAAAAACATTGGGAATAACAAATCTGAGACTTATAAAGAAGTTATTGAAAAAGTATTACCAACACAATATAGAACTAAATGAATTGAAACAAAAAATTAAAATTCCGGAGACATATCCACCTATAGATAGATGTATTGATGAAGATTTTAGATTGATGCAATTTAATCATATTAAACATACAATAACTGATAGAGAATTTTTTATTTATCAGATTTTGAATATTTATTTAGAAGATAAAATAAGAACTAATGAATTAAAAGAATTTCGACCATTATATTGTTATGTTGATTTCATGTTACCAAAATTGATAAGTAATTATGAAATATTTTAAAAATAAGTAGGAGATTAATTTTGAATGACTTTAATAATCTACTAAAAATGTTAGAAGTTCCAGAAAGCACTAATATTCAAAGTAAAGATATTGAAATTGGGAATACACCGGATAAGATTTTTGAAGTTGATTTTCCAAATCAGATCTTGCCGGATAAAATAAAAGAGTATAAAAATAGGAAATAAAAATTATGAGCTTAAAACTTTCACAAAATAATGTAGCTCCATATCAATATTATTCAGAGAATACCGAACTTACTCCAATTACGACACAAGTTATTTTAGATAATACTGGAGGTATAAAAGGTTCAGAGGTTGTGTCTGCTTTCTTAGTAGCTACAACATTTAATTATACTACAATAACTATATCACCTGTAAGTGAACAAACAGGAATTAATTGGAGAGTCAGTTTAGACAATTCAATTTGGTATGAATCTGTTACACCACCTGATATGGATGCATTATCAGAAGATAAGAATGTTTCAATATATTTTGCCGCAGTTGTAGCTAATGATGGAACGGTTATTACAGGCAATTATATTCAGTGTAAGATTAGAATAACAGCAGTAGAAAATCCATAATAAAATAGGTTATTAATTATGATGATAATGACAAAAGGTTTAGGTTCATCTTCTTCAGGAACTTCTGGAACAGATGGTACCTCTGGAACGAGTGGAATAGATGGAACCTCAGGATCGTCTGGAACATCCGGGATTGATGGAACTTCAGGAAGCTCTGGAACGAGTGGAA
>CAZRCF010000002.1:0-10057 GCA_964598505.1 uncultured Lentimicrobiaceae bacterium
TTTGCGGAGAATGAGGGAAACGCTAATTATTTAATAACTATATTTATTTCAATGTTTTAAATTTGTACGAAATGTATGAACGCTTTAGTGTTGTATTATTTATTTTTGGTTTTTAATCTAAAAATCTCATTATCTTTTTCCGATAATTGATTGATAAATAATTGTATTATTTCATTTACAGGCTTACTTTCGGAAACATATTTATCATCTTTAAATATTATTTGATTTTCTGTATCAATATCAAATAAATCATTCGGCGTACAAACTAATGTTTCACAAATTTTTGCTAAATCATCAATTTTTAATTTATTATTTGTAAGCAAATAGTTCATGTTTTGCCTCGTCATTCCAATTGATAAAAAAACACTTTCCATTGTCATTTTTTTTTCATGACATAAATTCTTGAAACTCTGTTTATTAAATGTAATTTTTACCATAATTTTAATTTTTTAATAAAATAAATGTATAATAATGCTTGACATTGTCAAAATATACTATATATTTGCAAATGCAATAAATGAAAAATAATACAAATATAACGAAAAAAAACAAAAAATGGAAAAAACAGAAGAAAAATTAGACGAAATAACCCTTAAAGACTATCTTGCTCTTTTACGGTTTTTTTATTCAAATATTACAAAAAGAATATATAAGGAACTTGATATTGCTCCTTCTACATATTCTAATAAAACCAAAGATGGAAAATTCACACCTGCGGAAATTAAAATGATAAAAGATATAGTAATTGAGGAACAAAACTCAATTAATGAGAAATTTAATTTATTATTACTATGCTAAAAAACGTAGAATTCTACTTGTCTCTAGACAAGGAAAATATCATGGTTGAAAATATTGAAACAAATAGTATTTCTCATCTTAAAGAAATATCTTTTGGTGATATTAAAGCTATTGATATTGAAATTAAAAAAAATTATACAGAAACATACAATTGTTTGTGTGCAAAATTTGGCGACCAGTACCACTCGGCTTTTGCTCGAGTGTATCAATTTATTGCGTGCAATCTTGGTTCACGCGATGGAATTGTAGATATTGACGAAGATGGTAATTTCCATCTCGAAAAAACATCGTGTCCTATCAGGCATCGATGTAAAGATAATTTTTGCACGCCAAAAATAACAAGCGATCTCTCAAAAAGAGAACTTGAAGTAATTGACCTTTTTGTAAAAGGAATGTGCAAAGAAGAAATAGGTGAACGCCTATTTATAAGTGCCAACACGGTGCACAATCATATAAATAATATTTACCAAAAATTAGATTTTGTTGGAAAATCGCATCCTGATAGACTTTTAATGGTTTATGGCTTAAAAAGAAATAATAATTAAAAAACAGATATAATGGAAATAGTAAAATTTGTATATCAAGGCAAGCAAGTCGATTTTGAGATTGACAAAGAAGACGTAATGGTAAATGCTAATAAAATGGGTGAAATATTTGGAAAAATACCTTATGATTTTTATCATACTGAAAATGTTAAAAATTTCTTAAAAGCATTTCACCAGAACGACAATTGTCGTTCTGGTGATGACATTTCTGGAAACGACAATTGTAGTTTCCAGAATGAATTTACTCCAAATGGAAAATTAATAAAAGTGCTTAAAGGAGATCCTTCTGTTAATGGAACATGGATGCATCGTGTTGTTGCTTTAAAATTTGCTGCATGGTTAGATCCTAATTTTGAAGTTTGGGTTTTTAAAACAATTGATATTCTTTTAAATTCATATTTCAAAGAACAACGCGAAGCTCTTATCGAACGCTTATCAGCAAAACAAAAAAAAGAACAGAAAAAACAGGAAATACTTTTAAAGTATGCTGATATAACAGAAATAACAGAATACTTTGAGCTTGAGCAAAACGAAAAAAACGCAAACAAAAAGCGTTTATCATCTCTTCGTCAGCAGATTATTCAACTTAAATTAGAATTATTTTAATCATTAAACGCGTCCCCACGCTAAAATAAAATAATATGAATAAAGAAGAAAAAGAAGCAAAAAACAAAGCTGAAGAAGAAAAATTACGCAATAAAACAGATTGCGAATTTATTAACACCTGTGCATTCATTACAATTAATCAAAAATGTGATGAACATTGCAAAAATAGAATGAATGAAGAATGGTTATTGAATTCAAAATAAAATAAAATGTATATAATAATTTGGCGAAATTCCCATAAAGAGCCTTTTCCTAATAGCGATTTAAAAGGTTTTTTAGAGTCTTATTCCTCTCCGGAAGAGGCAACCGAAGAAGCTAAGGAAATTATTATAAACAATCCGGAATCAGAAATATATTTTGACTTTGAAATTTATAAATTAATTTAAAAATAAATGCGTCCCCACGCTTAAAACAAATTATCATGAAAACATTCAAATTTAATAATAACTGGAATGACAAAATGATTTGTAATAATTTCACAACACTTAGACCTTACTACCCAAATAATTCTCCTAACACATCTGAAATTGTTGTTTGTACTTGGAAAGAAATAGTATTTCACTGCGAAGTTGTTTCTGTTGTTAAATTTCCAAAAATAGAAGATGTGCCTGATTTTATCTTCTATTTAGATTTAGGTTATTGCAAGACGGAGAGCCTAAAAATAATAGAAAATATGTTCAAACAATACATAGATATTTATAATCATACTTGGGCTTTGTTTACACTTAAACAACGCCCCGAAATAACAAAAAAAATTAATGAAGCTGAAAAAAATTAAAATAATGATAACTTTATTAAAAAAAAAACCAACATTGCCCCCAA
Source organism: uncultured Lentimicrobiaceae bacterium (assembly GCA_964598505.1). Classification (GTDB taxonomy): domain Bacteria; phylum Bacteroidota; class Bacteroidia; order Bacteroidales; family WCHB1-69; genus CAZRCF01. The sequence continues at coordinate 2,772 of CAZRCF010000002.1, forward strand.
GAAACAAAAATATTTATAATATGTGGGAATCACCCCGAATAATGTCAACCGGATATCATAGCACAATTAATTGGGCTGATTTTAACAGAAGATTAATTCAAGGCTTCTATAATCCATGCATTTATCTTGGTGATGAAATGAGATCTAAAACGAAAAACGATAAAATTTATCGATTTGAAGTAATAAAAATAAAATATCCTGATGCAAAAAGAGAAACATTTTTTGCTACAGTTAAAGATATTGGCTATTTAAATGAATCAATCGAACATGAAAATTTACACTGAAGAAATGATAACAACCCTTAAAGAGCTATATCCAACTACCAAAACAAGTGATTTAGCCTCTTTATTAGGAGTAAGCACACTTTCTGTAAATAGGAAGGCTAATAGCCTAAATTTAAAAAAAACAAAAGAATATATAATCGAAACCGCCAGACGAAACTCATTAAACCCCGAACATGGTGGAAGAAAGTTTCTTTTTAAAAAAGGTCACATATCATACAATAAAGGTAAAAAACAAACAGAGTATATGTCAGCTGATGTAATTGAAAGAACTAAAGCTACAAGATTTCAAAAAGGTATTTTTCCTCACAATGGAGTTGCTATTGGAACTGAAAGCGTACATGACGGTTATATTAGAGTAAAAATTGCAATGCCAAATATTTGGAAATTCAAACATGTTATGGTTTGGGAGCAATATAATGGCAAAGTACCTTCAGGGCATAATATTCAATTTAAAGATGGTAATCGAGAAAATTGCGATATAAATAACTTGTACTGCATTAGTAGATCAGACCAACTAAAGAATGAAAACTCAATGTATTGCAAATACCCAAAAGAATTACAACTTGCTATACAAGCTAAAGGTCAATTAACCAGGCAAATTAATATATTAACCCAAAAACAATAAATATGAACACAGGAATAACGCTCATCGATGTTAGAGAGCAGGCTATGGATACCATACAGCAAATAAAAAATAAAACTCTTGATGTTAAAGATGCTCAAACAATTAAAGGACTTTTAGATGTTATTGTTGATACTGCAAAAGTTCAAGTGGAATTTATAAGAGCTTTGCCAAATTCTGTTAAAGACAAACTTAGTACAGATGATGTAAAATCGATTGCCGGTACTCTTAAGGATAGAGATGCGGAATTAGATGTTTCGCTAAAACAAATTGAAGAAAATACTAACTCATATAAATTCGATTAATAGTAAAAACATGAAAAAAATATATAACAAAAGAACATGGTTAAATTCTGCAAAATGCGACTCAACAGGTTCAGTAGTTGCATTTGATGGCAAAGTTACCGATATAGATACTGGGAAAAAATATACTCAAAGATTTTTAGAAATAGCTGATTGTAGAAGTAAGGTTAGACTACATAAGACATCTGATGATACTGATAAAGATTTTTTAGATAAAATGAAATTATTAAAAAGAGAAATAGATCTGTTCATAAATCACTTAGAAAATATTTAACAATTTAATACTTTACAAAAATGGTAAACTTTAATAATTTAAAATAAAATATATGCTACTAACATTCACAAATCCAAAGTTTGAGGGATTAATAAAGCAAAATATCAAACAACATACGATTAGAGAAGATAAAAACAATCGTTGGAAGGTTGGCAATACAATTCAGTTTTGGTATGGCAACCCACGAAATACAAACGCGAAAAATAAACCTTATCAATTTGGGGTAGGTATATGTTCAAGAGTTGAACATATAATAATGAATTTTCAAATGCCGGGAGAATATTTTCCTGATAGTGTTTACATAGGAGTAACAAAGCTCACAACAATTGAAGAATTAAATGCATTCGCAGTTAATGACGGATTTGAAAATTGGCATGAAATGAAAATATTCTTTAAAAATTACGGTGGCTATTTTGGTGGTAAAATAATTTTTTGGACTTTATGATTCAGGATAATAACGGAATAACAGAAATAGTTTGCGATAAGTGTAATTCCAGAAGCTCTGCAAGCACTATCGTTTCAAATGAAATCTTTTTCAAAAAAGGGTGGGGTTTTCAGCCAAGTGCCAAAAAGTACACCCATTTATGTAGAGATTGTCAGACGAAAAAACAACGTGAGGCACACGATTTTGTGGCTACATGTTTCGGGCGTTTTTTGATTTAATAGATAATATACAACAACTTAATACTTTACAAAAATGAGCAAACTTAAATTATTCGAAATAGAAGGATTAAAAGATGGAACACGAAGATTTCAGACCCAATTATTAATCGGCTCAGATGTCGCTGATTTAGTAATGGGCGTTGACCTAATAATGATGTGTTGGCGATATGGAGATAATGGAACTGGGTTCTATCCGTATGATAAACCATATGAAATTGTTTCAAAGAAGTCTGACATGAACATACAGCCTCTTTAAATGCCCATATAACACAAAGCGATTATGGCATACCACGGTAAATTATACGGTAAATTATGGGATAAGTACTTTGAGACTTCCCACACAACAGACAACTTCGATTTGATGAAAAAACAAGTTGCTGAATTAAAAGCTGAAATTGAAGAACTAAATCAAGCAAACAGGTTTCCTCCAGTTAATTATACAGAAATGTTGGCTTATTTTCAAAATGATAAATATTTAAAATTATTATATAAAGACCTTAACGACTTGCATTTAAAAGCAATTCCTATAATAATAAAAGTTTCTCCAACCGAAATGAAAGCAATTTACGATGATAAAACTAATGAGGCGATTTCAAGGTATCACAAAGTAATAAATTTCAGACAGGAGCAGATTCTGTCTTTTGTAAAGAAAGAAATAGCAAAATTTAAATAAAAATAAAATTACTTAGAAAAAATTAAATTATAAACTGTAAAAATTATGTTTAAAAGAAAAACAATTTTTATTACGATTGAGTTTGCAGATGTACCCGGATTGTTTGATTATCCAAAACATTTGCCTTTGCCACGAATAGGAGAAAGAGTTATATATAGTGGTAAATCCGGTAGAGTTTCAGAAGTAAGTCATATTACAGAAGGCACCGTGTCGGAAATAAAGATTACATGTTCACGTCACAAATTGGTGCTAACACCAAGATAGTCGCAAAACCATCTCAAAACCAGTAATTTATGAATTACTTAGAACTAAAAGAAAAAATGTTAAAATTATCAATAAATGAATCTATTTGCATGCAAGATAGCAAAAATGCAAGCATGGCGTGCTTTCTTCTCAGCAAAAACAAAGAAAAGCTCTTTGCTGTCGTTGAAGACATTAATAAACAAAAAAAAATAGTAAGATTTAAATAAACCAATAACTCGTCCCCACGTAAAACATCTCTTTTATGAAAATTAATCCAAAAACTATAAAAAATGTAATTGAAATTGCAAAACTCGAAGATATAATAAGTGAAGATATTACTCTCAAAAAACAAGGCAGCAGCTTTTATGGTAAATGTCCTGTATGTGGCAAAGATGGGAAAGGAAAAGGGTTAATATTTACTCCGGCAAAAAACATATTCAAATGCTTTAGTTGCGAAACAGGAGGCAACTCAGCAATTGATTATTTAATAACTGTAAAAAAAATCACATATCCCGATGCCATTAAATATTTGGCTAAAAAATATGGTATTGAAATATTAAAAGGTGATATAGCTTTATCCGGGCAATCGCTAAACAAAAACACAAAGTTTTCATTTTGCGAAGTTCAGCTTGCTGAATCAGGATTAATAGCCAAGGATATTACAGCCAGAGTTTATGTTGAAAATGACACCTTAAAAGAAACAGAAATATTTCAAGCCGGGACACTAAGCCAATACGGACACATTGAACATGGTAATGATATGATAATTTGGTATTACGACCTTGAAGGCAAACCTACAATGTATCAAAAACCTAAAAGTCAAAAATTTGAGCATCTATTCCGCGTACGTTGGCAATTTCCCGATCAACATCTTGACAAAAATGGCAACTCTATTAAATATCAGTCTCCTTATGGTTCAGGGCAACATTTATATTTCCCGGACATTATTCGAAATGCTTATCATAGAGGCACACATATTAAAAGATTATATCTTCAGGAGGGTGAAAAAAAAGCTGAAAAAGCTTGTAAGCACGGACTGTTTTCTATCGGATTAATGGGTATTAATTCAATAGGACACAGTGGCCGTTTACCTCACGAAATTAACTTAATTGTTCAAAAATGCAATGTTGAAGAAGTAGTTTTTGTGGTTGATTCCGATTGGGATCAACTTACAACAAATCCAAAAGTAGATAAACCGCTTGATTATCGCCCACGCAGTTTCTTTTCTGCAATACGAAACTTTAAAGATTATTTTCGTACCCTTACTAATCAGGGCATTTTTGTAGAGTTATATTTTGGTTATTATCACCAGGATAAAAAACATAAAGGCATTGATGATCAACTTACATGTTTTTTTAAAAATAAAGAACTCGATGTTCGCGACGACTTCGATAGAGCTATTAATGAAAAAAACGGAGTTGGTAGATATTATACTGTTCATAAAGTAACTACTGAAATAGATTCTTCTTTATTACGTTTATGGCACTTAGAAACTGCTGAAAATTTCGCAAATTTCCATAAAGAATATATCTTAAAAAGTGGATTAAAAGAATTTACAATTGGCAAACACAGATGGCGTTTTAATGAAAATGAAGTTCTCGAATTAGCGCAACCAATTCTTGATGATGAAAAATTCTGGGAAGACAATTCATATACCGACAAAAACGGTAATCATCACGAAAAAATACAATTCAGATATTCGCGTTGTTATAAATTTCTTAAAACACATGGTTTTGGACGTTTATTGATGAAATCAGGTAAATGGGATTTTATTAATATTGAAAATAAAATTGTTAAAATAGTTGAAGCTTCAGAAATGAAAGATTACATAATTAGTCTTACACGCGAAATTTGTAACGAATCTATTATGGACATGTTCTTTCGGGGCGGAAAAATGTATTTTGGACCTGAAAGTTTAAGTAATATTGATTTTATTCAGCCGGAATTCAAACATACCGGCAAAGATTTTCAATATATATTTTTTAAAAATAAATTTTGGAAAGTAACAGCTTTAGGAATTCAAGAAAAAGATATAATAGAATTAGATTCGTGCGTTTGGTACGATAAAATAATTGATTATACACCTTCTCTTTTAGCAGAGAAAATGGTAAATATTCAAGAAATAACTCAGGAACTCATTGATAAAACACCATTAGAGATTAGAAATGAATTAACGCCACATTTGGGTAGTTATAATATTAATTATTCAAATGAAGCAAAAAATTGTCATTTTTTACAGTTCTTAATTAATACTTGCGATTTCAACTGGAAAAATAAAGAAAAAACAATTGCTGAAAATTATGATAAAAACAGACATTTAGTTGCTAAAATGACAGCTTTCGGATATATGATGCATAAACATAGAAATAAAAGCTGCGAAAAAGCAGTTATCTGTATGGATGGAAAATTATCAGAAGTAGGCGAATCAAACGGACGATCCGGTAAATCATTATTCGGATTTGCACTTGATAAAATGGTTCCTACTGCTTACATTAATGCTAAAGCTAAAACCCTTACCGATGATCCTTTCTGGGCTGAAGAAGTAACAGAAAAAACAGATATAATATTTCTTGATGACGTACGAGCAAATATTGATTTTGAATTCTTTTTCCCCGTAATTACAGGCAAATTAACTGTAAATGGTAAAGGCATACGGAAGTTCACTCTATCCGAAAACGATACTCCAAAAGTATTAATAACTACAAATCACGCCATTGCTGGCAATTCAGGAAGTTTCAGAGATAGGCAGGCATTACTAGCATTTTCAGATTTTTATTCTGAAACAAGAAAACCTATAGATATTTGCGGAATTAACTTCTGGAGTGAGTGGAATGGGACAGAACAATGGAATTTGTTTTATAATTTTATGGGGCAATGTATTGAACTTTATTTACAAATAGGATTAGTAACTCCAATGTTTGAACGTTTAGAACTTCGCAGAATGCGACAATTTATTGGTGAAGAGTTTATGGAGTGGGCTAATGAATATTACGGTACTTCAGATGACATGGATGTTAACGAAGTATATTCAGCTAATAATGTTAATCAGCATATTCCTCGTGCTGAAATTTACAAGGATTTCCTTGATAAAAATCCTATGCAAAAGAAATTCGTTACGCCTAATAAGTTTAAAAAGAAAATTAAAACATGGTGCGACTATATGGGACTTAAATTTAATCCTCATAAACAAAATGATGAAGGCAAACCAGGTGGCAACGACAAAACAGGTAGCGTTGAGTATTTTACAATAGCAAATAATCTTTATTATTGTCCTGGTCAAGACGTAGAATTTTAATAAAATAATTACAGATATTAATTAAATCGCTTTACTCGTAAAGCGATTTTTTTTTGCGCCCCCCCTTCCCTTTTTTTTAATAAATAGTGCAAAATATTATATAGAAATTAATGCACTAAAATTGAAATAAAACAGTTTAAAAAATTGATAAATAGCTATTTATATATATATTATTATTATTTATATCTTTTAAAAAGATACTTGTTAAAAATGAAGCAAAAAACAGTACTTTAGTACGTACTGTTTTTAATTAATTGTTAATTAGTTTTTTAAGCTCGTACTAAAAAAGTACTATTTTGCATTATTTCGTACTATTTTTTTTTGCACAAAAATATTATTATATGTATTTTGTTGATATTCTATTGTTTAAGCTAATTTTTTGATGATTTTGTACTATTGCACAGAAATAAAGTATGTTTTTAGAGAAGTCAATATTATACTAATGAAATAAATTCAGTCCTTTAATTTTCATCTATTCAATTGCATCTTTGCTATATATTTTAAAAATAATAAAATGGGTGACGACGCAATTAATGGCATTAAAGAAGAATGGGAACCAAATAGGTTTAAAAAATTAGCCTATAAAGATAAAGTAGATTATAATGAGGATATTGATAATTTGCCCGAAATTCCCGATATTTCGAAAAAAGTTGACAAAGAAGCAGGCAAAGGCTTATCTACAAACGATTATACAACTAACGAAAAAAATAAACTTTCAGGAATTGAGGCAAATGCAACAAATTATACAGATACAAAAGCAGATGCTCGCGTTGCTGCTGGCATAACTAATAAAGTTGACAAAGAAGCAGGCAAAGGCTTATCTACAAACGATTATACAACTAACGAAAAAAATAAACTTTCAGGAATTGAGGCAAATGCAACAAATTATACAGATACAAAAGCAGATGCTCGCGTTGCTGCTGGCATAAC
>CAZRCF010000002.1:10157-42679 GCA_964598505.1 uncultured Lentimicrobiaceae bacterium
ATGCAACAAATTATACAGATACAAAAGCAGATGCTCGCGTTGCTGCTGGCATAACCAATAAAGTTGATGCAGTTGCAGGCAAAGGATTATCAACAAACGATTATACAACTAACGAAAAAAATAAACTTTCAGGAATTGAGGCTAACGCCACTAATTACACAGATGCTAAAGCAGATGCTCGTGTTGTTGCAGTAATTGCAAATAAAGCTGATAAAGTTTTTGCCAGAACAGAAATGATTTTTGAAGCCAATGCTCCTGAGTTAGCATATTCAACACTTGATTGGAGAGCCAATTTAAACACAGAACAAATATACGATACAATTGTAAGTGAAAATAGCAAGGTTGTACTTATAACTGATTTTGGATTAACAATACCAGCATCTACATTTGATAGCAATTCCAATTTATTGATGTTTATAAGTAATTCTTTTAGTATAATTGATGAATATGCTTTTAACGGATGTTCTGCATTGCAAACTTGTCTTATTGATGAATGTAATGAAATTAAACAATTCGCTTTTTCGGGATGTTATGAATTAATAACATTTTCTTCAAATGCAAAATTTGTTAGAAATAATTGTTTTTCAAACTGCACGCAGTTATATTACATAAGCCTAAAATATTGTTTAGATTTAGATAATTCTGCATTTGAAAATATTACATGTATAGCATCATTACAAGTTCCATTATTTCTTAAACCTTTTACATGGTTAAAATCTGTTTTAGATAATAATCAAGATTTAGCAGCAAATGGTATTACATGGATAGCCTCACTTACCGATAAAGCCGATAAATTAGGTAAAGAAATAATTGTAAACGAAACCATTAATTTTAATGAGTACAATGTTGGTGAAGCTTATCCCACTACTGATACCGAATATACATTAACTAAATTAGTTGCAGGCAAAGACTATAAGTTATATATAGAGAATAGACTTGGAAAATTAATAAGTTTTTCGGGCCATGATATTGATTACATTAAGCCAATAATCAATGGATTTGATTTTAAAAATGAAACTGTAAATACTATTAATGTAAACAATCCGGGTTGTTACTTAATATCATTTACATGCTTGAATTCTGATGTAAATAGCGAGCATTTAATTGCCGGAATACAAGAAATTGACCAAATGTTTATTTTTACTACTCCCGAAATACACGATACAGCCTTAAAATTAGTTGGTTCAACTAATGGTAAAACAATATATGTTGATTGGGGCGATGGTATGGTTGTTACTAAAGATCTTAATACAACAGATTTATTGGTTAACCACACCTATTCCGAATTTTTACCACGTACAATTAAAATATATGGAAATATATTATATATAGAGAGTTTAGGCGATGACATAACCAATTTGCAAGATTATAAAATTAATTTTAAAAATTTACCCAAAAACTTAAAAACATTAGATTTTAAAGATATGATTATTGAGTTTGTAGGAGATATTGCGCTATTACCTCAAGATATAACATTTTTACATATAGCACCAAGCGAAAAACTCACCTATACCAGTAAAATCTGGGCAAATAAAATGTATTCTGTAAGGATAGAACCTAAAACAGGGGCTGGTTTTACATCTTATGAAATCGATAAAATTATACATGACTTATCATTAATTACATGGTTTAATAATGGAGAATTAGTATTAACTGGTTCTAATGCTTCACGAACTAATGCAAGCGATGATGATGTATCAACAATCGTTTCTCAAGGCGTAACTGTAGTAACCAATTAAATATATAAATAATGACAAAAATAATATTACAAGACAATCAATGCTGTATAGTATATAAAGATGATACTTTATTGCTATTTGTTGAGTCGGGCAAAATTGAAACTATACAAAACACATTCACGGGAACAAAAGAAGAATGTGAATCAAAAATTATTGAATTGAACTTAAAAGAAATTCAATTTGAATAATAATATATAATATATTTTGCTATATTTGCACAAATGTAAAATAATACTATATATATGATAGCAAGTATTAACATTAAAAAACCGATGTTATTAGATTTTTTCGAGTACCTTTTCCCAAAAGAAAATGGTGTACATATTATATCATCTACTAAAGATATAGGAAAATTCTTAATATCAAGAGTAAGTTGCTCTAATTTACCTATTAAATCCAAGTTAGAAAATAGTATTAAAATTAAATTACCAAAAACCGACAATACAACCGCTCACACCAAATATCTTTATTACACTGCCGAAGATCTTGAAAAAATCAATAAAGAACTTGAAGCAGTTTTCAATATCAATTTTGACACATACTACTTACAAGGTAAAAAAATGGGTTTCACGCAAAAAGAGATAATTTCGTCATACATTCTTTCACGTAATTTAGTTTCTCTTAACGGAGATATTGAAATGTTAAAGAAAAGAATTTACCGCGAAGACATCAAAAATACCCAAAAAGTAGAGCAATATTTCAAAAACAGATGCTATCAAAGGCATAATATAATTGAAAATTCAATAAAAAATCTTGCAAGTACTTATTAATTAAGCACATAAAAAATAAATCCGTGAAAATAAGCATTTCAAGTTTAAAAATAATAAAATGAAAACAGCAGCGGGCATCCAAACCATTCAATATAAAATAATTGATGGAGCAGATATTTACTCTCTACCAATAGTAAGTGGCAAATCAAACTGTTCTGCTGAAGTAGTCGATACAAAGGCAGGAAAATTAAGCAAGGTAACACTTACATTAAAAATTGTTGATAATCCTAACAATCAACAAGCAATTGACTTTTTTCTAAAGTCATTACGCTATCATTTACTATTTATGGTTACATTTACTTCAGGCAAAGTTGCAGAAGTTGGCAATGCCGACTTTGCTCCAATAATTGAATTACGACAAGATCCCGGAACTTCTGCAGGCGATTTTGTTGGTTATATATTTAATGTAAATTGGTCAATACCACTATATTTATAGTCCTTTATAACACACACATTTAGATATAATTTCGCATAAATACAATATTTATGCGAAATTATTCTTTAATAAAATCAATTCTTACTGAGCCATGGGCAATTAGCGAACTCTCTATCGAGATGTTTGCTCCTTTAGTTGCTGGCTTATTCAATAAAAATATTGAATTTACTAAAGAAGACCCTTTATTGCCTGAAACCAAAAGTGCTCACATCGGTTCCGGTGTTTCATCGTCTCAGGAAGTCATTAATATTAATGTATTACGTGTAAGTGGAGCATTAACTAAGAACGATCAGTTTTGTGGACCTACAGGTATGCAAACCATGCAAAAATGGTTAGCAAACGCCGACAAAAATCCTGAAATAGGTGCTCATATTATAGTCTTCGATACTCCCGGAGGAACAGTTGCCGGTACAAATGAATTTGCAAATGTAATTAAGGATACAAAAAAACCAATTATTGCTTTTGTCGAAGATATGGCATGTTCAGCAGGTTACTGGTTAGCTTCTCAATGTAATTTAATTATTGCAAATAATAATCATGCTCAAATAGGCTCTATCGGTGTAATGATGTCGTTTGCCGATGCACAACCTTACTACGAATCGCTTGGAGTAAAATTTCACACAATCAACGCTCCACAATCATCAGAAAAAAATAAAATATACGATGATTTGCGTGCAGGAAAATATGATCAATACAAAAACGATGTATTAAAACCTCTTGCAGATACCTTTATCAATACCATCAAAGAGGCACGCCCATCGGTTGAAGATTCTCAACTTACCGGTGCTGTTTACTTTGCTCATAATGTTGTAGGAACATTAGTTGATGAAATAGGCAACTTCGATTATGCAGTACAACGTGCTGCTGAATTGGTATCACAAAACAAAGCTGACAATAGTAATTCAGCATCCAACACAGGATTTTTAAACCCAAATATAAATATGAAAAAATTAATCAATCAAGCAATTGGCGAAGATGTAACGCCTAATGCTGAAGGTAATTATTTGCTCATCGAAGCACAAGCTGAAGCAATTGAGCAAGCTATTACAACCGGCAATGCAGCAATTGCCACAGTTGCCACCCACGAAGCCACAATTGCTACGCACGTGGCTACAATTGACACACAAACTCAAACCATTGCAGCTCACGAAGCAACAATTGCTGAGCTTGAAGGAAAACCAGGTGCTGAAACAATAGCAGCTCCCAAAAGCACTAATGCTGTAATCGAAGAAAATTCGGAAGATACTGGGCTTAGAAGTTCTGTATCAGATGTAACAGATGTATTAAAATCAATAAGATAAATAGGAGGTAAAAAAAAAATGGACATAAATCAAAAATTAATTGATGCCGGCAAAAAATACAATAAAACATTATTAGTTGCCCCAATGGCTTCTTTCGAAGAAGTAAGACCATACTTCAATATTATGACCGGTATTCAGGGGACGATTATTGCCGGTACGCTTGCAAATAACTCTCAATTCAGACCTTATCGCACTGCAAAAGACGTGACTGATACATCAAGTATCACGCCACGTGAAATGACTAATTACAAAGCTGATTTAGTTGAAGAATTTGATCCGTCAATTGTACTTGGTACATTATATACCGAAAAAACAGGCACAAAAGCCGACCAATATGATATTGCAGGTAAAATTGCAATTCTTATTGCAGCACGTGCCGGCGAAAAACTTTTAGCTTCAATTTTTACTGCTGTAAGAAATCCAGCAGGAAACACTTCAGCAGAATTATACAATGGTTTTGATAAACTTGTTGATTTAGCAATAGCCGATTCAACTGTATCTGTTGCAAAGAAAAACTATGTAGATATTTCCGCTACTCCATTTACAGTTCAAAACGTTGGAGATTTGCTTAAAGCTCAATACAAAGCTTTAGACCGCGAATTGAAAAAGAAATGTAAACTTTATATTCCTGTTTCAATCCGCGAAATGTACGAAGAGTGGTTTCAACAAGAATTTGGTCACGTTCCTTGGAATGAAGGAATGGAACAAAGATATTTAATTGGCACTAAAAAACAATGCGAATTAGTTGATCTTAACGAAATGGAAGAGGGAAAATACCTCTATTTCACTCAAAAAGAAAATATGTGCTTCCTTTTCGATATGGAAAACGACAAAGAAAAAGTAGAAATACGCAGAGTTGACAACCCAAAAGTTGTACAAATGTTTATGATTACTTTCTTTGGTGTTGGTATCGATACTGTAGAAAAAGAATTCTTTAAAGCAGTTAAATATAGCACTGTCGAAGCAGAAGATTTAACAATTTCAAATGTTGCAAAAACAGACGAAACTGTTGCTGCTGCTAACGATGGTACTATTACTGTAACTGCAACCGGTGGTGTAACTCCTATTGAATATTCTAAAGATAATGGTGCTACTTGGCAGGATACTGGTGCATTTACCGGATTAGCCGATGGCAACTATACTGTTAAAGTTCGCGACAAAGAGCACAACGTAGTGGCTTACGCTACTAACCCTGTTGTAATAGCAGCTGGTTCTTAAATTTAAAAAACTCCCTCTTAATTGAGGGAGTTTAATTATTAATTTTTTAAAAAATAAAAATATTATGCAAAAAGATTTAGTTTGGAGCCCTGGTTTAGTTAATCCATCTGGTGTAAGAACAATAGCGTTTTTTATCCAAAAAAGCGATATTATTACATGGCCTGAAATTGCAGAAAATCCAATAACCGTTGGTGAAGCTGTAACAACAGAAGGAGATTTTGTTTTAAAAGCTGGTGCTTTTTGGAAACGATTTTATACCACTCAAGGCAAAGGAAAGGTTGATTTTGAGGGTATGGGCGAAAAAGATTGTGGTATGTTTAAAAATAAAGCCACACAACGTTATCCTGATTTATCAGATGAAGCTATTGCTTACGCAAAATCAACAATGAATGCAAATACTGTAACTATTATGGTTACAAGAACCAGTGGTGCTAACCGCCCACAGGTTAAATATGTAATTATTGGAGGAAAAGAATATGATACAGAAGTAAAACTTTCGGGCAATTCGGGAGACAATCCGGGTTCAGAAAAAGGACTTACTGTTGAAATTGAAGCTCCTGATTTCACTCCTCTACCACGTTATGAAGGTGTAATTGTTTTAGAAGATGGCTCACTTGATTGTGAAACCGATATCTTCACTCCAACAGCAGCAGTTCCATTAGTTGCTACAAGTAATCACACCGATACTACTTTAGGTAGTACAGATGGTACTATTACCACTTATGCAAATGGTGGTTCATCGCCTTATCAATACTCTAAAGACAACGGTGCTACATATCAATCAAGTAATATTTTTACTGGATTGGAAGCAGCTACTTACGCTCTAAAAGTAAAAGATGCTGCTAATGCTGTAGTTTCCTTATCAGTAACAATAGCTTAATATTGCTTAAATAACATAAAAAGCCTATCAATTAAAGGTAGGCTTTTTTTTAAAAAGTTTAATCATGGAACCAAGAGAAGAAATAAAAGCATACTTAGCACAACCAAACCAAGAAAGAGACTACAATAAAGGTTATAATCTTTTTTGTAGATTTTCTAATAATGTTCCGGTGCAAAGATATTTAGCAAGGAAACAAGATCCGGAAAAATTGATTTACAAGCTCAAGCAAATACTTGAGCAATACGAAATCAAAGAAACTAAGATTGTAAACATACCATTTGTGCAAAAAGCACAAACAGCAACTCCAAGTAACACTCCTGCAAATACTCCTGCAAATACTCCTGTAGAAACTACCACTGCCGATAAATTGAAAATTCGCACTAATGGAAGAATATCTCCCGAAGATTTGCCTGAAGTGCTAAAACCTATTTTCGATAAAATTTCAGAAGCGTACAAAAAGCAACGTTCGCTCCACGAAAAAATGAAAATAGTCAAATCGGTCAAAGCGACTAAAGAACTACGTGCCGGCATTGACAAATTAGAAGATATTATTCGTCAAGGTTGGGATATTCTTGATAAATGGGATACAACCGGCGAATTGCCTGAAGTAAAAGATGAAGATTCAAATTCAACTGAAGCATCGGCAAAAGAAGTAAATGCTGCTCGCGTTTATTTATCTAAAAATTTACCAAAACTCGATGGAAAATTTATTACTGAAGAAGAAAAAACAGATTTAGTCAATAAGATTAAAGAACGTTATAATCTTCTTGTTAAGGCTGAAAACGATTTTAGCGAAGAAACTATAGCAATACTAACAAAACATGGAATTATCGAAACTCAAAGCGGAGAAATATCTAACGAAAGTTAATGACGACACGCTTATATATGTAAATAATTCTATTAATAATCACGATATTTTCGATTACTTAATTGAAAAATGCAACGGAGCTGATAGATTATTTATCAGCTCTTTTGCAATTACCGATAGTTATATAAGAAGATTTATTAAAAATCGATACAGAATAAACCATATAACATTGGTATTAGATTTTACAGTCGCCACGCGAAAATCTCGTAACACTTTTTTCGCTTCTTTAAATGTCGATGAGTTACGACTTGCAAACAACCATTCAAAAATAATTCTAATCGATAATAAAGCAGTAGCAATAATGAGCAACAATGCAACTAAAAATAGCCGATATGAGTGCGGTTTTATCTCTTTTGATACAAATGTGATAAAACAGTATTCAGCACTCGTAGAACTAATGAAAATAGATACAGCATTATATGAATGAACCTGAAATATTAAGTCAAATTGAGCTATTAGCTGGATTGTTTTTTACAATCGAGGAAATAGCAATAAGGTTAGATATAAACGAACAGGAATTACGTAGAGAAATAAGAGGCAAACGTACCGAAAGAGCCAAAGCATACTGGAATGGAAAGTTAACCCAATTAATAGAATTAAGAAAAAGTATTGTAGAATATGCCAAAAAAGGCAGTAATCAAGCTGATATTATCATTACAGAACTAATTATAAAACAAAATCAAACTGAATAATGGCAAAAACTAAAGCATTGCAAAAGTATTACGATTGTTTTTTTGATGATATAAGCGAAACATTGCTTACGCCTGTAGAAAAAGAACAATTAATTCGGTATCGTCATGCTTTTCACGTGCTGTTAGAAACACCTTGGATTACAACGCCAAAATTACGCGACGAATTAATGAATTTATATGGTATAAGCGAATCACAAGCATATCGCGACATACAAAACCTTGAAATATTAAAAGGCAATGTACAAAATACAGCACGTGAATTTCAGCAATATAAAGTTAATTCAGCACTTAACCAAGCTCTTGAATTAGCTATAAATAAAAAAGACCCCGAAAAAATTGCTTATGTAGCTTCTGTTATTGGTAAATACAACCGATTAGACAAGGAAGAAACACCTCATATTCCAATCGACGAAATAATTCCACGCGAAATTGAATTTACTTCAGATCCAACTATACTTGGCGTTAAATTATCCGAAAGAGTTCATAAAAATCCTCAAGCATATATTGATTCTTTAATCAGAAAATATGCAAATCAAATTGAAATAGAAAACTATATCGACTACGAAGACGTAACCAATGGAGAATGAAACTAAAAAAATATATTTAAACAATCCACAAATGGATTGTTACTATATAGCTGCAAATAAAACAACATTTGTCGGCGGTCGTAGGGTAGGAAAAACTCACGCAGTTGCTGCTCCGTGGATGGTGCGAAACATACAACACATGCCACGTTCTACAATGGGAATTGTAACACCATCTTTCAAAATGGCACTTACTCAAACATTACCAGGAACAATTAACGCCTTAGCTAATTTAGGTTTCATACGCGATATCCACTATGTTGTAGGAATAAAACCACCAAAGCATTTTGAGCGTCCATTAAGAGAACCGGCTAATTACGACAGAGTAATAAGCTGGTATAATGGAACTATTCAATTATTAATTTCTCAAGATATACCAGGAACGTCAAACTCCTTAACATTGCAATCATTATTTGGCGACGAAGCCAAGTTTTTAAATTACGATAAATTAAAAGAAGAAACCTTTCCGGCTAACGGAGGATTTAAAGGTCCTTGGGCAGATTGCGAGTGGTTAAACTCAACTCTATTTGTTTCCGATATGCCAACCACAAAAAAAGGTTCATGGTTCTTAGCCGATGAAGCAAAAATGAATGTTGAAATAATTGAGGCAATTAGATTATTATTAGCAGAAATTTATCGAGTTTCAATTTTGCCCGATTCCCGATATAAGAATGAAACACTTATAACATTAAGAAATCAACTTAAAAAACTTCGCTCAATAGCGGTTTATTATCGCGAAGTTTCAACAATAGAGAATGTATTTTTATTAGGTGAAAAATATATACGCGATATGAAGCGAGATTTGCCACCTCTCGTGTTCCAAACCTCAATTATGTGTATCAAGCCCACCAAACTAAAAGACGGCTTCTATCCGGCTCTAAATGAAAAACACTATTATACTGCTTACGATAATGCCTATTTAGAACTATTAGGCTATGATAAGCCCGATGAAGCAAATGATTGTCGCACCGATGCTGATTTAAACAAAAGCAAACCAATATGTATTGCTTTTGATTACAATTCCAATATTAACTGGTTAGTATGTGGGCAACGCAAAGGCAAAAAAGCACTTATATTAAAGTCATTTTATGTAAAATATCAACGAAAATTGCGTGAATTAGTAGATGATTTTTGCAAATATTACAACTATCATCAAGCAAAAGAAGTTATATTTTATTATGATAGCACTGCAATAGGCTCTAATTATGCACTTAATGAAGATGATTTTGCAACAGCAATAACTGATCAATTTAATAAAAATGGTTGGCAGGTAAGAGCAGTATATCTCGGAAACCCGGTAAAACATTATGAAAAATACTTTATTATCGATCAAGGATTAAAAGGGCAAAAGTATCTATACCCACAATTTAATGAGAATAATAATGAAGCACTATTAATTGCACTGCGAATGGCAGGAACTCGAATAGGTCCCAAAGGATGGCAAAAAGATAAAACAGGCGAAAAGCTCGCCGAAAACGAAACCGACAAACTCGAACACCGAACCGATGGCACCGATGGCTTTGATACTTTATATTACGGAATGTGCTTTCACCCTTATGATAGCAATTATGTAAATTCTGGCGGTGCTATGATAGGATAATTACTATTTAGATTAATTCTAAATTTCAATTACAATTAAAAATAATTGGCAAAAAATTAGGATAGTATCATAAATGATACTATCTTTGTGATATAATTAATCAAACAAAAGCAGGCGGCAACTGTAACAATGCGGCGAAAATAAAATGAAAACTTTAGAACAAACAATGAAAGAAGCAGTTATAAATAAAACTGCAAAAGTACTTACCTTAGATTTAGCAAAACAACTTATTGGAAAAAGAATTCAAACCATATATTTTGGCTATAGAGGTCAAGATGGTGTTGATGATTTTGTTATTGGTAAAATTGTTTCCAAATTAGAATATAATAGAAATATAACCGAAGAATGTTTTAAAAATCATCCAAAAGGTTTTAAAAACAGAGCTGAGTATTGGGAAAGTTATATGTCAGAATCTGAATTATCAAAAGCTAAAAATAGATTAGTACTCGTTAGTAATAGAGGAGAAGATAGAGCTATTTATTCCGATGATAATGAAGTATTTTTTTGCTCAGATATAGATAGGTATGTTTACTTTATTGAAGTTCCTCAACTTAAAAAAGCTTATCTTGATGGACGTGATGAACTATATTTTGTTGCTATTAAAGGAACTGAGGTAATAACAGTTAATAAAGACGAAGAAAATAATCTTGATAAATTGATAAACTTTGGATACCAAATTTATAGATATAACTACTGGCATATTGATGCACAGTTTATAGACGGAGAATGGGTTGAAGGTAATTATTATAAAATTGAAAAAATTCATTTATACTCTCTTTCGAATGTAGAAAGAGTTGTATTAACTGATGCTGGTGTAAATAATGATCAGGCATTTGTTGTAACCGAAATTGAATTTGCAAATAAATTCCAATTGAATCCTGGTGTAAAGGTTCTTTTTAGAGGAACAAAAAGTGATGCTGAAAATTTTATGATCAGTTTATCAGATGAAAACTAAAGTTATTTCCGTTCGCTTACAAAGCCTTGTCAGTATATCCGACAAGGCTTATAAAGCCACTGCTTTTGATGGTTCAGAAGCAATAATACCAAAATCGCAGGTATTTGGTCAAGATTGGGATGTTCAAAAATCAGATGCTTATTGGATTTCTTCTTGGATATTGGAACAAAAAGATTTGCAATATTCTGATAAAAAAGTAGCTTGGTTTGTATTTTGATAAGATTTGGGATTATGCTTTGCGTGTGCAAAGCGGACGGCGAACATTCCGCACAGGTCAGGAATATGATTGCAAATACTGGGATTTAACCGGCAATGTCGGTCTTGAAAGCCTTATTGATGCCAATATTAATAAAAAGATTGGTATGATTGAATATTTTAAAGGAAAAACAAAAGAGGAATTAAAAGCAATATTATGAAGAAAGAATTTAAAAGTCCTGTGTACAACATTATTGCTGTACCAGTTGATAAAATTGAAGCAAACGATTATAATCCAAATTATGTAGCTAAAAAAGAAATGGATTTGTTATATCAAAGCATTAAATGTGATGGATATACTATGCCTATTGTTTGTTTTTATGACCATGATAGAGATATTTATATTATTGTTGATGGATTTCACCGTTATCTAATTATGCTTCGGTATAAGAACATTTTTGATAGAGAAAATGGCATGCTTCCTGTTTCTGTTATTGAAAAGGATATTAGCGATAGAATGGCATCAACAATAAGGCATAATAGAGCAAGAGGTAAACATGAAGTGGAATTGCAAGCTTCTTTGGTAGGTATGCTTAAAGCTGGATGGGATGAATTAAAAATAATGAAAGAATTAGGAATGACACTCGAAGAAGTACAAAGGTTAATAGGATTAAAAGGAATTGCATCAGAAATTAAAGGCGTTCCATATTCTATCGAAAGACAAATTGTAGAAGTTGGCGAAGATATTAAAAACGAAGAAGATGAATATTAAATACATAATAATGGTTGCTGATAATCAGGAGAGATTGGCAAATGTTAAAATTATACAAAAAGAAATACCTAATCTTTGTGTTTATACAGGGGATAATGATAATGTTTTTAATAAATATATAAATTGTCTTAAAATAGAATCAAAATATGATGGTGTAGTTGTATTAGAAGATGATATTAAATTATGCGAAAATTTTTATGATAAAATAAATTTAATAATAAAATCTAATCCTTTAGATGTAATTAGTTTTTTTGAAAAACCAAATTCAAAAAAAGAATTAAAGACAAGTTATTGCAATGGTTATGAATTTTTATTTAATCAATGCAATTATTATCCTAAACATATATGTGAATTATTCCTTAATGATAATTATATTAATGAATTTAAAAAATCATATTTTATAAAAAACAAGGTATGGATTGCTCCTATTGACTTATATATGGCTTTTGTATTAGATAAACATAATTTAAAATATCTAATGAATGTGCCTTTTTTGGTTCAACATTTACCATTTAAATCAATGTTAGGAAATAGATCGACTAAAAGACAAACAAAATATTTTATTGATGATATATGAAAAGAACAGTTATAAGAGGTATTGAGAATGTTTTAGAATCAACACAAAAAAGAATATCATTTTTATTTGATAATTATGATAATATTTCTGTTTCATTTTCAGGAGGGAAAGATAGTACAGCATTATTTCACTTAGTTAATGAAGAAGCTAAGAAAAGAAATAGAAAATTCATATTATATTTTCAAGATCAAGAAGCCGAATATAAAGGAACGATTGATATAATTGAATGGGCAATGACTCAACCAAATGTTATTCCATTATGGTATCAAGTACCTATATTTATGACAAATGCAGCAAGTCAGCAACAATTATTTTTATGGGCATGGGGAGAAGGTGAAAAATGGGTAAGAGAAAAACATCCTATTGCTATTCATTCTATAGAAAATAAATATCCTAAAAGATTTCATAAATTTAATTTATGGGTTGGTCAAAATCTTAGAAAATTAGAAGGGAAAAGTGTTTCAATAATTGGATTAAGAGCCGAAGAAAGTCCAGATAGAAGATTTGTAATGTTTGGAGAAGATAGTGATTTGTTTTGGTTAAGAAGGAAAAACGAACCACATAAAGCATATCCAATAATCGACTGGAGATATACTGATGTTTGGAAATATATAATTGATGGAAATTTTAATTATAATAAAATTTATGATAAAATGTATATGCTTGGAGGAAATCTGAAATTTTTTAGAGTTTCAAATTTAGTTCACGAAAAAGCTTTCAGGTGTTTAACCGACCTTCAAGAATTAGAGCCGGAAACTTACGAAAAATTAGAAGAACGATTACATGGTGTTCATACTGCTGCAATTTATGGTAAAGAAAATTTAATGTATTCAATCAAAGAACTACCTATACATTTTAAAACTTGGAAAGAATATAAAGATTTTTTACTTAATAGTATTCATTCTGATTTAAGCAAGTTATTTAAATACCAATGGATTAGATTTGGTGATACAGATGATATAAATGCTTGTAAATACATGGTTAAACGAATTTTGTTATGTGATTGGGAAGGAAATATAAAAGAAATGGACTGGATGAAACGTTATCCCCATTGGAAAATTAATAAGTTTAATTATACAAAAGAACAAATATTGGAAAAAAATGTATTAAAAAGAACCGATGAAATAATTAATAAATGGATGTCAAAGTTATAGAATAAATTGTAAAACAACCAATTAAAAAACAACCAATTAAAAAACAAACAATATGACAGAAAACGAAGTAAAAGAAAAAAGAATAAGATTTTGCAATTATATGCAAAATCTTGCAATGTCCAAAGGAATAACACAAGAACAAATTGCAGAAGATACAGGCTTTATAAGAACAAATATTAATCGTGTTTTGTCGGGCAAACATTCGCCAACATTAGACGTTTTAATAAAAATTGCAGATGCAGTAGGTTATGATATAGCCTTAACAAATAAAGATATGATCAATGCAAAAATTGATGGAGTTAAACCAAAATTTCTAATGTCGGTTGACAAAGAAAATAAGCAATTATATATATTACATCGCAATTATCCAAGTTGTTTAATTTGGATAAAACAGGAAACACCGGCACGTTTTATAATATTAGATTTATATGATGATGTGGATAATCCTGCTGATATATTAAATATGCCTTTCGTAGAAGAGGCAAAAGAATTTTATAGAAATCATGTAATAGATTCAATGGATAAAAATTAGCGTTCGCATATAAAAGGAGCGAACTTGCAAAAAAAATGTAGTTGGCAATTTAAACAAAAAATCTTACCCAAACAGATAAGAATTGCCAACGAAATACCGAATAATCCCACGAAGTGGGCAAATTTTTTTAAAAAAGCGGTCCCAAATGAACCGCTTTTTTTATTTTAAAATAAAAAATTATCTACTTCCTGTTTCATAGTAAATTTTATTAGGTTTTGCATCTCTATAAAATGGCTTTGGCTCTGCTATCTTTCTAACAGTATTTTCGATGTATTCCATTTTTCTATATTCATCAAAAATTAAAACATCAACAATTTTTAATTTTTTATTGCATATTTTCCAAAAATGGATAAAAAATTCCGGTTTAGTTTCTTGCTTTTTCATATTACAAATTCCTCCTTTATCTGTGGTTCTGCTTGTTTTACTCTTTCGGGTGCTTCTTCTTTTTTTATTGCTTTATCTTCTGCGGTTGCCACTTGTAAATTACTAAACAAATAACAAACAGGGAAGTATTTATATGGGTCTTCTGTTTTTTCTTTTTGTTCTTCTTCCTTTTTATTTTTAACAGGTTGTCCCCAAATCAAAAAAGCCTTAGAGCCTTTTAAAATGGTTGCTCCTTTTTCTTTCCATTGGTTAAAGGTGTTAAATTCGGTTGCTCCGTTGGTTTCGTATATATTGTATAACAAAAAGTAGTTCAAACTTTTGCCTGCCCAATAAAGAGCTTCGGCGGTTGTTTCCGATTGGTTGATAAAATTCTCTTTTAGTTCTTTAGCCTGTTGGCTAAGTTGGCTAAGCTTTAATCGCTTAGCCAAATATTCCTCTTTCTTAGTCATCTACGAATTTATTAAAGTTTCAATTTTAACAATTTCTTCAGCTAAAATACTTTTAACAAACTCATAAGTCTTAGTCAATACAATAGGGTTTTGAATAGTTAAAAAATCTTCTTTTTGATACCTATTACCTGTTTGAAAAACAATAAGATGATTAGGATTTTCAAATGGGTTTTCCTCGATACTGTTTTCTATTTCTTCAATATTTTCATCAATACGTGAAGCCATAAGCTCGAAACTTTGCAATTTCTTAGCTAACGCCATTTTTTCGTTTACGAAATTCAAACGTTCCTCTAAGGTTGTAGGAATACTTTTAATTTGGTTTTTCAACTGGTTGTTTTCTTCTTCCAGTCTTTTAATTACCTTTTCAAGTTCGGTTTCTGCAACTGGTGCAACTTCTGTAATCGATGTTAATTTGTCGGTTTCTTCAATAGTAACTATTGGTTTTCCGTTTGGGTTAGTTTCTCGTGTTGCTAAAATAGCTCTAACACTTTTTTTATTTTGTTTCATAATAAAATGCCGCATTGTTACAGTTGCCGCCTGCTTTTGTTTGTATTATTTATTTATTACCTTACAAAGATACAAAATAAAACAAGACAAAACAAATATATTATGTTAATAATCAGGCAGTTACATACAAAAAACAGTATCAAATAAAAATAATAATGTTATAAAGCAAAATAAAAGTAATTACCAAAAGATAAAAATTTTCATAAGATTTTTGACCCCCAAAAAAACGTCTGTATAGAGTCGCACGTATTATTTTTTAAAGTGGTAGTATTCAATTAATTAACAAGGGATAAATGGGAGTTTTCTCCCATTTTCTGTCTGAAGACCCCGCAGCGCGCTCTTCCTCTTTGGTAATTACCTCATACAATTTTCACGTAATATGCACAGCACTTTAATAATTGTACAAGCTCCACCACCAATAAAAAATAAGTTGCTAAAAATGTTTGTAAATGGCTCTAATGGCTATCGGCTAACGCCGAAGACCCGTTGTGCTATAACAACGTATGAAAACTATTCATACAAAAAAAGCTCTCATAACTGAGAGCTTCAAAAAAGTAATTACCTACTAATACTACTGTTTTTTAACTATCTTCCTATATTCATTTCTCCACCTATTGGTGTGTGTCATTATTACCATTAATATTACTAACATTATTTTCTTTACCTTTTTCATTATTTGAATAAGTTATCTGAATTAGGTTTTTTTAAAAATTCATTAATTATTTTAGGCGATATTAATTCAATAAAAGAATCTATTTCTTTAAGGGACGTAAAGGTTAATAAACCGCCATCTACTTTCATATATTGATTTGATGAAGATACTAACTGTCCAGTATTTACACTAAGCATATATATTATTTTTTCTTTATGCTCAAATATGCCAAATCCGAAGTTTAGTTTAATATTATTATTAAAGTGCCATTTTCCATAAGAAAAATATGTATCAACCTTACATTTAATTTCCATATTTTTAGATAATTTTTTAACATTATTAGAAATGGCTACGTTTTTCCATTCATTATATTTAACTTTTGCACTATCTAAAGCTTCTATAAATTTTAAAAGCTGTTTTTGATTGACCATTATACCAACTTTATCCCATGTATTATCAAGAGAAAATACATCAATATACAAACAAAATTTATTATCTGTTTCAGGTTGAATATCAATATTAAAATCTTTGTCAAGATAATCATTGGTATAAGTAGAATATTTTTTTTGGGCAAAAATATTATTAGTATTTAACAATGATAGTAGGACGAGAACAATAATTTGCATAATTTTTTTCATGATTTTATTTTTTAATTAATTTATTTTCAGCTAAATTAAACCAAATATTTAAAAAAACAAAAAATATATTCAAAAAATGAATATTATTTTAAAAAATGTATTATCTTTGCCATACGAAAATACATACCATAATAAAAGATGATTCAAAAACATTTAAGTCATAGAATATCGGGAGCGTTTAAGAAACGTAATCAATTATCACTTTTAGTGGTCATGTGTTTTCGTAGCCCGGTATTCTTTTTAAAAAATACGAAAACACATGAAAACAGAACCAACCGCCGAAGAGGCAAAAAAAACAATTGAGAGTTACCAAGCGTATCGCTCAAGCTTGTTACGTGAGAGACAAGCAATCCTTAACAATTACAAATTGACGAATTAACACAAAATCCAATTAGAATGAATAATATATTTAAAAACCTTTCGCAAGGCGAAGGAGAAAATGAGTTTGATATTGAAGAATTAAAAGAGCAGCACATCGATTTATGTGAGGCTATCGTTTTCTTTACAGCCCGTTTGTTCGATTTATCGCCACGCGAGCAACAAGTAGCAAGCAATTATTTAGCCAGCATGTCGGGGTTAAAAGAAACACTTGACCAAATACTTTACGAACCTAAAATATTAAAATAATGGAAACAACAAAAAAGAAGAAAATTAGTGCTATTGAGCAATTTTTATTAATAATCAAAAATTGGAAAAATTATAAATATTGGAAAGAAAGAAAAAAGGGGAAAAAATTTAGGGATATTGATAGAGGTGCTGGTTATTATATTAACACAGACCCTACCAATTCTTTTTATAGTGGAAAATCACCAATAGGTCAATTGTGGGAAACAAAAATGGGAAGTGGCAAAATAGGTATATATGAGCTTATTGATTACGAAAATTATAGAGATCCATCAGATATGATAAAACATAGTTGGTGGAACTTTATTGGATATAAAGATTGTAAGCCTATTCATGAATGTAGATTCGAAGAATATATTTCTTTGTATGTAAAAAGAATTGAAGTAGCTTAAAACAGCTAATCCCCACTTCAATTACAAGCCTCCTTAGGGAGGCTTTTTTTTGTCCTTTAAATTTCGGGGTTGTGTGGCTAATTTCGTTCAAAAAAAAAATATGCACATAAGCAACCTACACAAAGCAGTTGAAAAAGGCGAATTTTCATTTGTCTTTATTACTGAAGCTGGCGAAAAAACAAAAGTAGATAAAGCAATTTGCACCAGCTTTCATTCAGCCGGCAAAACCATGAATGTAAAAATAATCGCTTCGGGGCAAATCAGAACAATCAACCGCAAAAGTATAATCGAATTTAACGGAGAGGAGATATACTTATGAATGAAGCACCAAACAATGCAGGTTTTGAAACTATTGATTTAGGCGGAGCAATATATGTACCAGGAGCTGAAGCAATAATTAACTTTGAGCCATCGAAAGACCTGTTTAAGGAAGCAACCACGCCAATAAAAGTAGGTAACTACGAAATAGTACAGTGGGGAACTGATAATAAAATGCCAAACAATGTAATAACTAAAGTTGAAGCTTCCGAAGTTGTATCAAGCAATGTTTTGTTTAACATAGAAGTGGGTTATGGATTAGGTGTAAAACCAATGATGAAAGCAACCGATGGAACATTAACAGAATGCATCGATGAAAAAGTGCTAGATTTTTTCGATACAAACGATATTAACGCTTGGTATCTTGAGCAAATGAACGACATTGTTATGTTTTTTCAACCATACTCTGAACTTATTCTTGATAATGCCGGAGCTAATATTATAGAGTTGCGAAGCAAAGAAGCATCATACTCACGCTTGGGCGTAATGGATAACAAAGGCAAAATTACAAAACACTACTATTCGAGCGAGTGGGAAACAGGAGCAAAAAAAGAAACCATAACGGAAACATCAGTTTTAGATCGCTACAACCCTTTTTTAGATCTAACAAAACAATGCAAAAAAACACAACGTTTTATTTTCATAGTTAATATGCCAACACCAGGGCGCCCTTATTATCCACGTCCTACATGGTGGAGTATGTTTGATTCAGGCTGGTACGATTATGCAATAATGATACCAAAATTTAAAACCACGTTGCTAAAAAACAAATTGACTTTAAAGTATATAATATATGTTTCAAATAAATATTGGGACGAATTATATGCAGTAAAGAAATTAAATATTACCGATACCGAAGCGTGTAAATTAGCACGTGAAGAGGAAAAAACAAGGATACTTGATTTTCTGAAAAACACCGGAAAAAATGCAGGTGGTGGTATCATGGTTTTAAAAAAATTAACACCTTCAGGAAATTCAGTTATTGAAGAAAAATATATTGAAATTGAGGAGATTAAAAACGACCTAAAGGGTGGCGAATATCTCGAAGATTCGCAAGAAGCTACATCAATGTTGTGCTACGCACAAGGGGTACACCCATCATTAATAGGAGCAGTACCAGGTAAAACAGGAAGTTCATTATCTGGCACCGATGCAAGGGAAAGAATAATGATAAAACAAAGCCTTATGGCACCATTTCGCCAACGCCCTTTGCGTGTGTTGGAGTTAATTAAAAAATTCAACAGGTGGCCCAAAGAACTAACATTTGTAGTACAAGACTACAATTTTACAACACTCGACAAAAACAAAGAAGGTAAAGAAATTAAAAACAATGAGTAACATGACAATAACTTATGAGCAACTCAAAGAACGTATCCCGGCATTAGCCGTTTACGATAGCGATGGCAACGAAATTGACCGATATAAAACATTTTTGGAAAAAGCCGAAAACTGGTTAATCAACAATATAACCGACAAAGCGTTATTTACTGCAATAAATGCCTCTACCGATACCGAAGCCAAAAACCATTGCATTAATATTATATGTTACAAAGGCTACATCGATGCAATGCCTTTTTTAGATTTGATTGATTCGGGTTCGGGATTTTCGGTTACCAATAATCAAAATCTTGCACCAGCAAGCAAAGAAAGAGTATCAGCTTTAAAAGCTGCAATGATTGAAATGCTTACTACATCGATTGAAGATTTTATAATATTCTTGGAAAAAACAGCAGCGTATCACGATGAGTGGAAAAGTAGCAATACTTATTCAATTTTAACCGAAACATTTATACATACCCTTACCGAATTTATTCGCTATGCACCATTTACAGGCAGTAGGTTAGATTTTATAAAAGCATTGCCGGCAATGAAAAACGCAATGCAACTTAAAATTGCTCCAATAATTTCAAAAGAATTTGTTGAAGAAATTATTGAGCAACTTCGCGATGACGACCTAACGGAAGCAAACAAAAAAATAATTGAAAATTTAAAATTTGCTTATAGTAACTATGTAATTAACGAAATCAATGTTGCTGATATGTACATTGTTAAGGTGCAAAATTATATGATTGATAATATTGATAATTACCAGGTATTTAAAGCAAGTAAAATTTACACCCAATACTTAGCAAATCAGACTACAAAACCCAACGAAATAATTTTAGACACAATGTTTTAATAAAAAAAAAATGGAAATAATACAATCAACCGAAATAAAATTACCATGCAAATGGAGTGAACTATCAGCAGAAGATGTTCTAATAGTTACAAAATTAAAAATGACTTGCACCGACAAGTCGGATTTTATGGCTAAAGCAATAATATATTTTTTGGGTTTAGTACCAACCAATAAAGGAGTTATTGTTGAAGATGGAATGTTTCTGTTTAGGTTTAAAGATAAAATTAGAAGAAATTATGTAATCGATGCTTTAACTATTTATACTATGTTCGAGCGTATAGAGTGGCTCAACGATACTCTCGATATTATGAAATGCCCAAAATTCAGAGGGTTAAAAACACCAAACTTTAAACTTTATGGAATATCGTTAGAAAATTTTATAAAGATAGATCGCAAATACTGCGACTATTTGAATGATAGTAAAGATGATATGTTAGATGGATTTTTTAAAAGTTTATACACAGGTTCTTTCAGCGACCTGAAAAGAGTAACCAGCTTAGACAAAATGGCTGTTGTTTTTTGGTATTCCGGTTTTAAGGTTTGGTTGCGCGATCGCTACCCTGAAGTATTTTCATCTGCTGAAATATCAAGCGAACCAGAATATGAGCAAACTCCTATTGAAGATTATCTTATGAATATAGTTGCCTCGCTAAACGAAGGACGTGCTGCCGACAATGAAAAAATCAAAAATGGCAATATGCACGAAATGCTTTACGAACTAAACCGAAAAATTGAATACGCCAATAAACTTAAAAAATAAAAAATGGAACCATTCGATGCTTACACATATTTTAAAACAATTATTGATAAAGTAGGAATAAATAGTATTAAACGATGCACCGGCTTAGCTAATCTTGAGGAAATTATTAGCAGTCCCGGCACAATTAAACCACCGGCTTTAATAGTTGAAGACAGTGGCGATGGTTATTTAAATCTATCCGAAGGAAATTTCGATAGCGGTTATTACCTTATATATATAGTAATGCCGGTAAAGATTAATAATATGGAGGAAATTCACAAAATCAGAAAAAGTTGTAAAAAATTACTTGCAAAACTTTTTCTAACAATGATGAACGATCCAAATATTGATCAAGATGTTTTTTCGGTAAATACCACACGAATTGATTATTCCGGAGTGGGACCATTAACAAGTAGTTTTTATGGCTATTCAGCAGGTTTCACAATTGATATTGATTTTAGTTATGACGAATAATACCGGCACATTAATCACTGTAGAAGCGTGGGCTGAGATAGTTGTTAAAGAATGGCTCAAAAAAGCTGCTGCATTAAATATTCCACAAGGATATTTGCTTAACAGTTTTTACTCACACGTACAAGCTAATAGCAATGGCGATCCATCAAGAGTATTCTTTGTGTTTGAGTGGTATGGCAATATGGTTGATTGGGGAGTTGGCAAAGGTGTAACTATTGCCAACCGCGATATGATGATTTCGGCAGGGCTAACCAAACGCCGACAAAAACCATTTATTACAGATGTGTTTTACAAGCAATTAGCAGTATTAAGGCATTTGCTCGAAGAAAAAAACGCAATGAATATGGAACGATTTATAGTTAATAATATTACTAATAATAAAGCATAATGGCAAAACAGGCACGAATAGATGTAATTATTGACAATGCAGAAGCTAAAAAACGCTTCGATGAATTGCAAGTTGATTTAGTAAAAATAAAAAAACTTCGCGAAGAAGCATTTAAAGGTGGTAATGTAACAGCATTTCAATCGTTCGACAAAGAGCTAAAAAACGTACATAAAGAGCTAAAACAATTTGAAACAAAAGCAAATGATGTAGAAAAGGTACTTAAAAATATAAATAAAGTATCGCAAAAAGATTTACAAAAAGCATTTAGTCAAGCACGTGTCGAACTACAAGGCACTGCCCGCGATGCCGATAACTATACTAGCAAAGAGCGAAACTTTATCAAATTAAGAGATGAACTTGACAAAGTTAATGGAAGTATAAAAAGTCAAGGATCATTCTTACAAAAAGCCGGTGCAAAATTTAATAATTATTTTACTATGGCTGCTACTGCTGTTGCAAGTTTTACCGCAGTTGTTTTTAGTAGTAGAAAAGCTGTTGAACAATTTGCCGAAATGGAAGAAGCTGAAGCAGATGTAATGAAATATGCAGGACTAACCAAAGAGGCAGTAAAAGACTTAAATAATGAATTTAAAAATTTTGACACACGTACATCCAGAATTGAACTTAATAAACTTGCAGCTGATGCTGGTAAATTAGGAGTTGAAGGAAAAAATAATTTACTTGATTTTGCTGAAGCAGGTAATATTATTAAGATTGCACTTGGAGAGGATTTAGGCGAAGATGCTATAAAAAATATTGGCAAATTAGCAGATATGTTTGGTGATTCCGAAAAGATGGGATTAAAGAAAGCTATGTTATCAACTGGTTCGGCTATTAATGAAGTAGCCCAAAAGTCTTCAGCTGCCGAACCATATTTAGTTGAATTTACAAACAGAATGGCAGGAGTTGGAAAACAAGCCGGCTTAACTATACCTAAAATACTTGGTTATGCCTCTGTATTAGACCAAAATGCACAGCAAGTTGAAATGTCAGCAACTGCATTGTCAGGGCTTTTAATGAAATTATTTAAAGATCCGGCTGCATTTGCCAAATTAGCTGGATTAGAAGTGAAATCTTTTACAAAATTATTAAAAGAAGATGCAAACGAAGCTTTAATACTATTTTTAGATACATTAGGGAAAAAAGGTGGTATGGCACAATTAGCACCAATTTTTGACGAAATGAAATTAGATGGTGCAAGGGCTTCGTCTGTTCTTTCTGTTTTAGCAGGCAATATTAAACAACTTAAAAAAGAACAGGAAACCGCAAATAATGCTTTTAACTCTGGTACTTCTGTAATTAATGAGTACAATATCAAAAACAATACTTTACAAGCAAGATTAGAAAAAAATAAAAAGAAATTTCAGGAAAACACTTATGAGCTTGGCGAAAAATTAGTTCCTGTTATGAATCTTAGTATTAATGGCGTTACTAAATTTTTGAAAATTATTACTATTTCAATTGATTTTTATGCACGTCACGCTTTTGCTATTAATAGTATTGTTGCAGTAATTGGAGCTTATATAGTTGCCAGCAAGTTGCAATTATTATACACAAAACTTGTTAAAGAAGCTACTTTAGGACAAATAATTGCTACAAAAGCAAAAGCAGTTGCTGAAGGAGCAGGAATAGTTGTAACACAATTGTTTTCAACCGCACAAATGCTATTAACTGGAAATATAAAAGGTGCAACTCAAGCATGGCGAGTATTAAGTGCAGTTTTTAAGGCTAATCCTTTGGGTTTTGCTGTTGCTGCAATTTTTGCAATTGCGGCATCTTTATACGCTTTTTCTAAATCTGCAAGCACAGCATCAAATCGTTTAACTGAGTGGGGAAAGGACAATGAAGATGCTTATAATAAAATGATTTTGTTACAAACTAAATTGTCTGAATTAGGCGGTACTTTGAGACAAATAAACCAAGAGTATTCGAATAATGAAAATGCTCAAAAATTAAACAATTTTCAAATTGCTAAAAATTCAGATTACGTACATATTAATAATACTTTTAAAACAACTCAAATAGAGCTTGAAAATAAACGTAAAATTGCTGTTGAAGAATATAATAAAGTAGCTATTGCTAATAATCTACTAACGATTACTGGAAATGAACAATTGGATATATATAATACAAAATTAGCAGCAAATAATTTTTTAATCGAATCAAGAATTACGACTGAAATTATTCAAAGTGAAATCGATGCTCTTCGAATTGAAAAAAGAAAAAGTGAAATGTTTTTATTAAAAGATGTTTCTGAATTTGAAAAAAGTGTAGCAAAAGACAATATAACTGCTATCAATAAACAATTAATAGCAAAAAAAAGCGAGCTTGATGGATATAAAAAAATAAATAATTCTATTCAAAAAGAAGCAGAAAGACAAGCAAGTTTAAGACGACAAAGAGAAAAAGAAGAAGCAGATGAGAGGGCAGCGATAGCAGCAAAAGCAACAGGTAGTACAGGCGACAACTCAAAAGACAAAACAAAAGAATGGGAGTTATCAAAAGACAAAGAGTTTTTAAAGCGAAAACTCCAATTAGAAAAAGATTACCTCGAATTTGGAGCATTAACAAAAGAGGAAGTTGAAGATAGAATTTTGCAATACGAAATTGATACTTTAGCAGCCCGACTAAATCTAAACAAGGACAGCAAAGAAGTTTTAGCTAAAATTGAAGCTGACCTTATTCAAAAACAAATTGAGCAAAAAGAAAAATTTGCAAAAAAAGATGTTGAAATTACAAAAGAACAAATTGAAAACATTCAAAAAGAAAATGCTAAAGCTTTAACCAATTTAAAAATTAAAAACAACGAAGAGTTTGCCTCGGTTAAAACCTTAGAAGATGCAAAAAAACTCCTTAAAGGAACAATATCCGATAAAGAGTTAAGCGAAATAACAACACTATACGATGCAAAAAAAGTACTTCGTGAGAAGTACAACAAAGACGAAGAAAAACTAATGATAGGGCAGGCAACCCGATTATTAGAGATTTTTCAAAACATTGCAAAAGATGGCAGTCTAAATATTGGCGATAAAATTAAACTACTCACTCCCGAACAACAAAAAGAGCTTGAAGATAAAATTGCAAAGCTTCAGGAGTTAATTGCCGAACTAAAAGCATCATCGGGCAACAATACAACCAACGATAAAGCCACCAACGACAAACAATTAAATAATGTTAAGGTAGATGCTTTTGGCTTTAGCCAAAACGACTGGGAAACATTATTTGAAAACTTAAAAAAAGGCAAATTACATGTTGAAGAACTCTATATGGTTGCCAATTCGCTTATTGATATTTGGAAATCATACAGCAATATTATTGCAAAGCAGGAAGAAAAAGAGCTTAACGGCTATGTAAAAAGCCAAGACCAAAAAAAAATAAAGCTCCAAAAAAATCTTGATCAAGGCAGAATTAGCCAAGAGTTTTACAATGCCGAAGTTCAAAAACTCGATGCTGAGACTGAGAATAAAAAAGCAAAATATGCTCACGATGCAGCAGTGCGTGAGCGTAACATTGCTCTTATGAGTGCAATGGTAAATACATTTGCTGCTGTTGCTAAAGCATTGCCAAACGTTGCTTTATCTGTAATTGTTGGAATAGCAGGTGCTGCACAAATTGCTGGAATTTTAGCAACACCTGTACCGGAAGTACCCGGCGCCGAAACTGGCGGGTCTATTATGGATGTCATTCGCTCACAGGATGGGCAAAAATATAAAGCTCAATACAATCCAAACAAAAGGGGTTTCGTTAATTCGCCAACAATTATTACCGGCGAAAACGGAGCAGAATACATTTTGCCACGACAAGCTGTCGAAAATCCCACAATTGCACCTTTGCTCTCAATAATCGAGCAAGCACGACTTAACGGAAGTTTATCAAGCATTAATTTGCCTGAAGTAATGCGAATTAATGGTCGTGAGCGTGGCGGTATAATTACCGAAACCAAACACACAAAAGAGGTAATTACCAAAAACACAATACAAAAAGATGATAGTTTACAAATGTCAATTACTAAGTCTTTAGTTGATGTTGTAAGTAAATTAAACGATAGGCTGAATAAACCAATTGTTGCTGAAACCTATCTACGTGGCAAACGTGGATTTTATGAAGCTATAAAAGAAGATGAAACTTTACAAAAAAACGCAACATTATAAATTATGCTTAAAATAATAATTGAAGATAAATATTTAATTGAATTACCTAAAAAAATTGAATTAAATATTGTAGAAGAGAATCCACTGTTTTCAGATGATAAAATACCATTACCATATTCATTATCATTTGAGATAGATGCAACACGAAACAATCTTGAAGCTTTTGGAGTGCCTAACAGAGTCACAAGTTTGAAAACTAAAAAAAAAGTTCAAGCAAAAATTTATTCAAATGAAATTCGTTATTCTATTGGTGAAATAATTTTGTTAGGCTTTGATAAAAAAATAAAGTTACAATATAAAGGCTCTGTTGAATCTTCAGAAATGCAGGTATCATTAAACAAAATATTTATTGGTGAGTATGATTTTGGTACTTTCCCGTCATATCCACCTTTTGAACCACAAGTATATAACCAAGCTTATTATAACAACCCTTGGGCAACCCAATTTCTAAATTTTGTAAATAATCAAGCAATTAATCCTACTGAATTTGTTTTAGGACCAGTTAGAATTTCAGACAAACAATGGGAAGGTCATTATGGTAGAAATGGAGGAATAAATGCTATTAAAATGTATATTAATTATTTTACTCCTACATATACAAACAATTATTTTTTAATAGGCAGATACCATGCAAACCCAAATCAACCAAACGACCGAAAACATGCTCCAATATTACCATTCCCTTACGTTAGAAATATTATTAATGCAGCATTCGGAGATACATTACAAGAAAATCCTTTTACTGAAGGCGATTTGGCAAAATTATGTATTGTAGCCGAAAACCATCCAAATTATATTTTCGATATGTTATATTCAACTTATCCAAATGGTTTTTTGCCAACACATCCGTTGGTTGAAACATTTAATCCTTTAGTTGATAGTTATGAACGTATTCCCGGAACTCTTAATACTGCTGAATTTAAGTTTAAATTACAATCATTTATGCAGTCATACCATTTTAATAGTTTTTTAATAGATTTATTGAAAATATTTGGAATGTCGCTATATAAAGATGATAAATTTAAAATTATAAGAGACGATGATATTTTCACCCAAACACCTGTAATTAATCTTGATGATTATTTATTGGAAGATGAAATAATATATGATAACGAGGAGGCTAAAAATTATGTATTTGAATATTCGGGAGCACAAAATTCGGAAGATGCTTTTGCAAAAATATCAAAAATTTCAACTGCAACTGATGAGTTGTTAAATCCAGCAGTACCAGCTTCAGAAAAAGAATATCAAGATGTATCAACAAATCAAGTTATAAAATTGATAAAAAAACTTGTTGGACTTAGTAATTGGAAATGGTTAACACAAGAAACAAAAAGAAGTGCTTTAATTCAAAAAGGAACTGAAAACATTGAAAATAAATATACTGTAACCTCAAATGTAACGCCACTTGAAATGTCAGTAGAACAATACTGGGAGTGGGATAATAGCGATGCCGATGAAATGGCACGTTATCATTGGTATGTTCCATTAATTCAAAGAGAAGATGTAACAGCAGCACCTCACATTATGTTAGCTTATGGAATGTCGCATACAGTTGAACATAACGACCGTCATTATCCATTAATTACCAATCACAATGTTGATATGTTCGGTCAGCGTAGAGGAGATATATCGTTATTACCAAATGGAACTGATGGTATTATTGCAAAATTTCATTCACGAAAAAAAAAGTGGATAGAAACACCAAAAATAACAGTTAAAGGTTCTTTTGCTATTCCCGAATTAGTTAATAGAAACTTAAAAATATATCACAAAGTACATCTCAAAGGAAAAGATTTTCTTATTAAAACAAGAGAATATTCACTTACACACGACGGTATTAGTCCTGTAGAATTAGAGCTTGTTGAATGTGTCCTTTAATAAAATCATTCACAATATTAATTTTATATCCTAAATTAATATTAACCAAAAAACCAAATTCTTATGTTACAAAAATTAATGCACGCATTTATTACTTGGGTGATTTTTGCTGTTGGGGCATTAGCTGCCTATCAAAACGAGCTAATTGGGTTATTTACCCTATTTTTCTTTTTCTTCCTTGCCGATTTTATTACCGGTATTGTTTCCAGTTGGAAAAAAGGCGAAAAATTTACTTCATCACGAGCACGATGGAGTTTTGCTAAAACGTTCTGTTATATTGGAACGTTTGTAGTAATAATTATTATCGGACTTTGTATAAATCAATTAGCGTTTTTTATTAGCATCTTAAAAATCACAGTTTGGGCTGCAATATGGTTTGAGGCAGTAAGCAATATCGAAAATCTTATTAGCTTATTCCCGAATAACCGATTTTTAAAATTTGTTCATTATATATTAGCTGTTGAATGGGTTAAAAAAATACCGTTTTTATCCGATTTTCTTAAAGAAGAAAAAACAAAAGTATAATGAAAATAAAAATTTTAATCGATAGAGCTCACGGCGTAAACATTGCCGGCAAATGTTCGCCCGATTTAACTCACCGCGAGTGGCAATGGAGCGATGCTCGATGCAAAAGTTTAACCAATAAACTTAAAGCTGCCGGGTTTGATACTGTAAACATTATTACCGAAAACTTCGACCCAAAAGACCACTTACAACGTATTAACCTTAACACCGGGCAAAAACCAACTCTATTAATAAGCCTACACAACAATGCAGCAGGCAATGGTATGCAATGGATGAACGCTCGTGGTTACAGTGTGTGGACTTCTCGTGGCAAAACAAACTCAGATGCTTTTGCTACTATATTATACAATACATTTCAATTAGAAATGCCCGAAATTCCTTGTCGCTCGGATTTTCCTGATGGCGATCCCGATTGGGAAGAAAATTTCAATGTGTTAGTTCGTAAGCCTATGGCTTGCTTGGTCGAATGGTTATTTCAGGATAACAAACAAGATTTGGCTTTAATTAAAGATGACAGTATTAACGAAAGATTCGAGAACGCAATTGTAGATGCGTGTATCGATTTTGAAAAAACATTTTAACTATGACAACAAAAAATATAATATTTACTACCCTTGTAAGTATTGCTTTAATCGCACCAGTGATATTTGTTTGCAAATGTAATCACAAAACCGAAACTCCTGAAGCAAATATTTCGCTTACTCAATCTCAACTTGATAGCATCATTAAAAAAGCTGCTACTGTTGATATACAGTATAAAGACACTATTATATATAAAGATAAAATAGTGATAAATGACAGACCTGTGCCTTATTCTAAAAAAATTGATGATTCAACGCGTTACTATACCGACCATTTTGTAAATGGCGATATTGATATAACAATCAATGATTCAATTAAAGGCACTTTGATAAAAAGAAATATTAGTTATATCCCTATCGAAAAAAGAAAAGAGATAACAGTTTCAAAAAATATTCCTTTAATAGTTCCTGTTCCAACTCCCGAAAAATATAAACTTTCGGTTGGAGCAATTGTTGGATATGATTTTAATAATAAGGATCCCACTTTTGGAATCGATTTAGGTATTATTAATAAAAAAGATATTGGTATATATTATATGTATCAAACCGATTTTTTAAACCAAAAAATACATTCAATAAAAATAACAAAGAACTTTAAATTCTAAAAAAATGATACTTTCCCAACCACTACCAATTTCTAATATTTTCAATTGTTTAGACCTTGTTCTTGAAGGAACACAACCCGAAAGGTTCTCAATATATAGAGATGGTGTTTTGCTTATTGATCAAGATTTTGATGCTGTTGATGGTACAATTACCATTAATATGCGGTCTATCCTTATTGATATGTTTACAAACTCCGGGCATATTGATGATAACGGTGAAGTAGTTACTGTTGGTGAAAGTATCATTCATGTGTATTCACACGACCCTATTACTTTTACTGCTCAAACTGGTCTTATAGGTAGTGGCGGACCTGTTCTCCTTGAACAAAAACCCGATTTATATAGTTTTGTACAAGACTGTAAAGATGTTATTTTGCAAGCTGATGTTTCGGTTTCAATAAAATTTAAAAAAAATGGCGTTGAATTTTTAGACGAACAATATTTTCCTTATAATGGAAAAATAAATATTCGCATGAAAGATATTCTCAACGATATGTTAAGCTCCGAAATAATGTATGAAGATGGGTATCACATCCAAGAAAATCAATCAGCAACTATTAATGTTTTATATGGAAATCAGAATATTGAATTTATTGCGATCTCCGGTGGGATAGGTAGTCAAAATATAGATACTAATGTTTTTTTACCAAAACATTTTTTAACCAATTCACCACAAATACAATTAGCTAACAAAAAATACAAATACTATTTATCTTTTTTTAGTGCATTAGTTGGTAATACACTACTTGAGAGTATGCACACATTAGTTGTAAGAATTTATTTCAAGGTTCCCTTGCCACTTCGTTATATTGATTTTACTTTTACCGATTTTAGCTATAATGCAATTTATACTTATATTTTTGATTACGATTATTTATTTCATAAATTTGGTTCTGTTGCTTTTGATACTGTTGATATATTTTTAATTACTAAAAAAAATATACCCGAAACAACTACTTCTTACACACATCGTTTTATTTTCAATAAGCAAGATAATATTAACGATGATATTTTTATGTTTGAAAATTGCATGGGAGCTAACGAAACTATTTGTTTCGATGGTCAAATGGAAATGTCCGAAAATCACAAATCTACAACTTTCAAAATATTAGAAAAAACATCTGAGTTTAAAACAGATTTTTCAAAAAAATATAAAAAGAATACCGGCTTTTTTCGTTCGGAAGATCGGCACAAATTTGCTTCCGAATTTTTTAGTTCAAAAAAAAGATACCATCTTGTTAATGGTATCTTTAAAGAAATTTATTTAATAAATACTGATGCTAATAGCATTCCTTTAAGCGTAAATGATTATACTTTTGAATTTTCTTACTCAGAAGATAATCGCTATCGTTATTCGTCTCGAATAGATACTTTACCAACATATTAATAAGGCTTCGGAAACTTTGAAATTATTTTATCATTCCTATTACCAAAATGTTTTTTTACGTAGTGGTCTGTAGTTTCTATTGAGCTATGACCTAAATGGCTTCTCAATTCTTCCAATGTAGTTCCTGAAGCTAACGCCATTCCGGCACCGGTGTGCTTAAAACTATACAATTTATATATTTTTGGCATATTCAATTTGTCTCTATGCTTGTTAAATCTTCGTCTAAGCGATGATGTACTTAACATTTCAAAACCAGGAATACCATCTTTGCCAAAAACATAACAATCTTGATCATATTTATTAATACCTCTTTTAAAACAAATATCTACAAGTTGCTTAGGCATATCAATACAACGTCTTGTTGTTTTTGCGTTTACCTCTGTTATAATTATTCTATTATTGTAAAAATCACAATCTTTGATTTTTAAAGTTCTCATTTCGTTGCCGGGACGGACAGCAGCATAATATTCAAATAAACAAGCAAGATGTAATTGTTGATCCGTTTTTTTAATGTCCTCTAATAAAATTTTTAAATCAATTTTATTAATTGGTCGTGCTGCTTCATCTTTTGTTTTTAGCGCAACCGGTAAATTATATACCGGATTTTCATCAATTATTTTCTTTTCTAATAAATACTTAAAAAAGCTATTTATAATAGTTTTATATCTATTCA
Organism: uncultured Lentimicrobiaceae bacterium; assembly: GCA_964598505.1. GTDB lineage: Bacteria > Bacteroidota > Bacteroidia > Bacteroidales > WCHB1-69 > CAZRCF01. The sequence continues at coordinate 41,978 of CAZRCF010000002.1, forward strand.
TTGTTTTTTTATCAAGTTTACGTTGATTAATTAAATGATTCCAAAATTTGATGATTATTTCATTAGAAATATTTAAAACTTTCTGATTATCGTCAATTTTTTCAATAAATTGACAAAAAACTCTAAAAATAGAAACGTAAGTTTGGTATGATTTTTTCTTTAGCGAACTACCTTTTGGCGATAAATATTCACTAATCAACCTATTTAGTTGTTTTGAATCATATCTAAGTCTCCCTTTTGTTTTAGCTATCTGATCATATTCAATATAATCACGATAAATAATTTTATTAGAGAGCCAAGGTCTCCATCCCTCTTTTAGGTCTGAAGATATAGAAGTAATTATTTTATTAGCATAACTAACTCTTTCTTTGGCTGTTTTTAGCCGATTGATATTATGCGTTTTGCGAAATCTAAGGAGTTTGTTTTCTTTATCAGAGTAACATGCATATTCAACATACCACTCTTTTTTTAAATCACCACCCCTGTTTTTTAGTACAGGGAGGATGACTTCTATTTTAGTTGCCATATTTGTTTTTTTCAAGCGTCCCCACGCAAAAAAAGCCTTTTGGCAGACTTTTCTGAATTTATTTGTTAAACTAATACGAAAATATTATATAACTCATTGATAATCAGAATAAATAAAGAACTTTGCGGAGAATGAGGGAAACGCTAATTATTTAATAACTATATTTATTTCAATGT